>LOER01000042.1 GCA_001515945.1 Desulfitibacter sp. BRH_c19 | reverse complement strand
AATATCCTAAGTTAGTAGACGTTTTACATGGACCTACATTAGCAACAGTATACGGCAAAAAAATTAGATCTGGAACACCTTATGAAACATTAATGGGCAGATATGAAGCAGAACTTAGAAGACAAGCCACATATAGAGCCGAAAGGCCTGGAATTGGCCATACAGGAATTGCTGGTGCAGTGACACATTATGGTCATCTTGGTGGAGCAGCATTTTTCCCTGGTGAAGGAAATAATACAATGTCATTGTGCCCGGTGGAATTAAAAGCATCTATGAGTAACTTCCATAGGATTGTTATGGGAATAAACTGTGGCCACAACATAAGAGCAGGCGGTTTCTCCTATATAGGTGGTTATGCTGGTCCAGCTGAAGGAGCTGTTCTTGCAAATATTGCTACAGATTTATTGCTACCAGTTATATTACAAGCTACCTATGTCAGCTCCTATGTATATGACTTACAGTTATTCGGTAATTGTGGACGTAAAGCAGTATGGGCTAATAGTGTTTCAACTCAAGCAGTTAGTAGAAATACTAATATTATGCGTAATAAAATTGTAAATGAGACAGCGGGTCCAATGACTGAAATGTTTCTATATGAAGCTGCTGTAGGCTTAATGAACCATTGTGTATCAGGTTCTACTAAAACAACACAACCAAGATCAGCTGGAGGTAGGTATACAGATTATTTAACTCCAATGGAGGCTTGGTGGTGTGGTGAAGTATTTAAGTCATGTGCAGGTATGACAAGGAAGCAGGCAAATGAAATAGCAAAGAAAATATTGCCAAAGTATGAAGAAAAATTACCAACTCCTGATAAAGGTTATAGTGTAAAAGAATGTTTTGATTTAGATAACATGAGACCTACGCCTGAATACGAAGCACTTTATCACCGTGTGAGAAATGAATTAATTGAATTAGGAATGCCTCTTGATAACGTTTATTGTACTAAATAATTTGTGGTACATTTTGACTTAATATATAAGATAGCTCTTCAAAGTTCGGGCTCCTAAAGCTATGGAGCCCATTTTTTTTAGAACAGTTATATCTAAGGTTCTTACTAGACACACTATTTATTTTTTTGAGCTAGAGGAAAAGCGGATAACTAATAGAAATATATATATGTGTATATATATATAGTAACTACAGGTGGTGGAGGTGTATTAGGTGGAGGTCACATTAGCAGATCTACTTTTATCTAATTTTTTAAAGAATGCAACTGTCCTTGCGGGAGAAAAGGGGCTTTCTAAGAAAGTCACCTCTGTTACTGTTTTAGATTCCCCTGACGCACATCAATATTTAAGGGGTGGAGAGTTTGTTGTAACTACAGCCTATAGTATTTTAGATGATGAGGATATGCAAAGTAGGGTTGTGGAAAATTTAGCCAAAAATGGGGCAGCGGGGCTTGGCATAAAACTACGTTTCTTTAAGAACAAACTGCCTGAACGGCTCAAAAAGAAAGCTGACGAAATTGGTTTTTCAATTATTAGCATGCCGGATGAACATGCATATATAGATATTTTAGAATTTGTTATGCTAAATATGGTTTGCAACCTTACAAAGGAAGTCAAAAGGATCGATGAAGTATATAAAGAAATTAATAAATCAATAAGTAGTGAAGGGTTGGATGGTGTAGCAAAGATACTATATAAGTGGACTGGACTATCTATTGTAATTTTATTTGAAGAAGAAGCCTATTCTTACCCAGCCTTTACCTTGCCTACAAAGTTTTCTAAAAGACATGAAAAATGGAGTCCTAAGTATAGCAAGTATAATACTGCTGGGTCCGTGAATTGTTATGGTTGGGAGATAAATGGAGAAACTAGCTTGGAATGGCTTGCCACAGAAATAATGTTGGATAACAGTTCAGAAGGTTACATTTTAATGTTTAAAGATAAGGAAGATTTTAATAAGACTGACTGTATAATACTTGACTATGCTGCATCGGCATGTTCCATGGAGATTCAAAGGATTAAATCTTTAAAGGATGTTAAACGAAAATATAAAAATGAGTTTTTATTACGGCTTATGAATGGTGAATATTCTTTTAAAGATGCATTTTACCAAGCTAGTCAATTGGATTTTAGTATATCACAGGATAATCTGATAGTTGCTGTACTAGACAGTAATAATATAATGGAACATAACTTTTCCATTGAAAGAATTGATAATTTAATTACACGTGTCTTTGGTAAGAACGCTATCTATGGAATGTATAATAATGATCTTGTGATTTTATTTAGTAATTATATAAATAGAACTGACTTTCCAATTAATAAATTCTATGATGAGCTAGAGAATATTTTTGGCAAGACACCATACTATCTTGGCATAGGTAGGTTAATTAATTTCAGTAGCGTTCAAAAGAGTTACGAAGAAGCAAAAAAAGCAATAAAAATAGGTAGCCTTATTAACATCGCACCGAAGCTCTTTCATTTTAGTAGCCTAGGTTTTTATAGATTATTGAACTTACCAGAGGTTAATGATGAAATAAGACTGTTTTACAATGAATACTTAATTCCACTAGTGGAGTATGATAGGAACAACAATGCAGACTTAATTGAGACATTAAGCATTTATATTAGCTGTGGTTATAATTACAGAGAGACAGCAAAATGCCTCTATGTCCATCCAAATACTGTTAGATATAGGGTTTCCACAATTGAAAGATTAACTCAACTAGATTTAAAATCAGCAGATGATCGTCTAAATATGCAAATTGCATTAAAAATAATGCCTTTTATTACAAATACTTAAAAAAATGGTTTTGCTAAAGAGCAACTTTGATAGTTGTTCTTTATTATGTATCGGGTGATCAGTTGTATAAGTTGACAAAAAGAGCTCCTATAATTATAAGTTTTTAAAGCTTGTTTTGTTTACCTAATCAAAGGCTAATAGAACTTTGACTAAGAATACTAGTAACAATGAGTTCTTATGTACACAAAATATCAGAGGAGGTTTCAAGCATGAGTGTTTTAATTGTGGGAGAATTAATCAATACTAGTCGTAAAGCGATTAAGGAAGCTGTAGAAATTAGAGATGCTTCCTATATTCAAAAAGTAGCTTTAGAGCAAGAGAAAGCTGGTGCAAATTATATTGATGTAAATTGTGGAACCAGAGTTTATGATGAAGAAGAGACTATGGCCTGGTTGGTAAATACTGTTCAAGAAGTAGTTACTGATATCCCGCTATGCATAGATAGTCCAAACCATAAAGCGATAAAGGTTGGTCTAGAATTACACAAGAACGGACAGCCAATGGTAAATTCCATCACGGCCGAAAAAGAAAGATTTAATGAAGTATTGCCGCTAATTAAAGAGTACAAAACTAAGGTTGTTGCATTGCTAATGAGTGACGAAGGTATGCCAGATAGTGCCGAGGATAGGATAAAGGTTGTCGAGAACCTATTACCAAGGTTATTAGATAATGGCATACCTGCTGAGGACATTTACCTAGATCCGCTTATCAAACCCATAAGTACAGGATACTTAGCCGGCCAGGAAGTTTTACAAACCATAAGCTACATTAAGGCGAAATACCCAGATGTGCACATGATATGTGGATTGAGTAACGCTTCCTATGGATTACCCAATAGAAAGTATCTAAATAGAGCATTTACAATAAATACGATGAGTTTTGGCATGGATTCCTATATTTTAAATCCATTAGATAAAGAGAGTATGTGCCTTATTTATTCCTCACAGGCTTTACTAGGATTGGATAAACACTGTAAACAGTTTTTGAAAATTCATAGAAAAGGACTTTTTGAAGATTAGGAAAGGGTCTATAGTAAAGGATACTTAATGGATAAATGGAGTTTAACTTCGGTTATCCCTTTATTTATGGAGAAAAATTCAGTAAGTCAGGTCAAGGCAGTTTATGATATTAATGACAAACCGATTAACCTATATAAGTGTTTGGGCAGAACTTAAAAAATTGTTCTTCAAAGTGAGGGCTCCTAAAGCTATGGAGCCCAATTTTATTAACCTAAAGCATTCTAAGTGAAATCGTTCAGGTAAAGCTGTCTCAACCAATATAGAATATTTTCCGATAAACTGTAGTATATTGATAATGCCTATTAGTTTGTTCCAGTGGGGATTTAAAGGATTAAATGTTTAAAGGTGATGAAGCGTAAATAATTGCTATTACTAGTTCGATTATTTAGAATATACAAAAAACATTATTCAACTATAGAGGAAAATTATGAAAGAAGTAGAAATTAGTAAAGTATAAGGGAAAGGGAAAGGGAAAGGATGATTCCTCTTGGAATTATTTATTGAAAATGATTTAGATGCCGCGGCCTTTAGTAAAATCAAATCTTACGGAATGATTGGTGAATTTAAAAAAAACCAAATAATAATTGAACAGGGTCAAAATATAGATAGGCTCTACCTAATAGATAAAGGGTTTGGTAAACTTAGCTTATTATCAGAGGATGGAAGGTCTCATATAATAGGCTATTGCGGGTCAATGTCTTGGATTTCAGAGTTTTTTTACTTGTCAGGGGGTACTGAGAGTAATTATGGTGTTGAGGCAGCAACAGATGTTGTGAGCTATATTTTTGACAGATTTAGCATGGAAAAAGTACTTGATCAATACGAAGTTGCTTTTTCTCTGGGTCAAAGTGCCATTAAAAAGTGCATATTAGCTGAGAACAAGATTAAAAGCATTTGCTTTTCAAGTGTTGAGAAACGCATTATCTGGGTATTTAGAAACTTCATAGAAAAATTCGGGATTAAATGTAATGAGGGAATCTTAATGAATTTTTATGTTTCAAGAAAGGATATAGCTGAGCTTAGTGCCTGTTCAATTGAAATGGTGGATTTATTCTTAAAAACGTCTAAAAAAAATCTAATAATAGTACGAGTAAATGATAAATTTTTGATACAAAACCCTGAAGCATTATGGAAGGGGGGAATTCTATGTTGAATCTAGAAAAATCTGGTTTGTTCTGGGGTTGCGATTTACCCATTACTAATGAAGAGTTTTCAACATGTAGGACACTAAATCTAGGGCCTAATGCAACAATGTTCTTTTCTACAGATCAACTAGAATGCATATATTATTTGGATGAAGGAGTAGTCAGTTTTAATCTAAGTTCTCATAAGAAGACAAAAAAAATATATTGGAAATGCAAAAGCCTAATTAATTCTTTCCTTATTTTTTTGAATGACTATGGTTTTCAGTTGCAGACTATGACAGATGTTACATTTAAAGTCATGAATGCTAATGATTTTAAGGAAAGAATGAGATGCAATAATAAATTTTTAAAAGAAGTTATCATGTATAATGCATATTCCTCTTACTGCTATATAAACCAATTGAGCCTAATGTGCTTTTATGATTCTCATGCGAAACTAGACCAGTTTTATAAAGCTGTTCATGAATATGATACTGCAAGTTTTGAGGATTTTATTTCCTGCGGTAGCATAACCCAGAAAACTATTGCTGAGGCACTTTCATTGCATCCAGTTACAATATCAAAAGCTGTGAAAAATAAAAAAGTATAGAAATAACCTAAAAATGCATTATTCTAGTAAAAAATTAGTCTATTACAGGTACTTTTCTGACTACAATTGTTATTATAGGATTATAGAGCTTAAAACACAGGGTCTCTGCCTAAGGATTGTAGACAAGGAATTTAATAATGATAAATAAAGTTTGATTTTTGAATTAAGCCTTAAATCAAAAAGTGGTTTCAAGATAGACCCACACTAAAGTAACTTGGTTACCTTTAGTGTGGTTTTTTTATACAATAAAATCTAGGAGGCGGGGAAAAATGGCTTTAAACGTATCGGTCAAGGTAGCATCACAAGATGAAATTGACCTGATGAAGAAAAAAGTAATCGAACTTTTGGAAAAAAGGGGCATGAAAGTTGATCATCCACAGTTAATAAAATGCTGCGTAGATGCTGGAGCTAAGATTTCAAGCTCAACTGGGAATGTTATATTCCCTAAAAAGATGCAAGAAGAATATCTTGCACTAGCTCCAAAAGAATTTTTATTAGCAGGTATTGATGCAAAATACAATCTAAAGATTCCTCATCCAGAAGGCCTGTTTTATAGCAGGCCGGTAACTGGTGCCATGTATATCTATTCTGAAAATGACCAGTATCGTCAGCTTGGGTTGGATGATTTAGGGGAGTGGACAAGGCTAACCCACAATCTAGAGCATATGGATTTTTATTCCCTTCTGACATTGAAGGCAAAAGATTTTCCACCTGAGGCAATTGATATTAATTCAATGTACACGGTCTTTAAAAACACCACCAAACATGGGTGGCTGCAGCCATATGAGGCAGAGAATGTTAAATGGCTTTTGGAAATGGCAGCCACGAGAATCGGGGGCAGGGAAGAGCTACGCAGGAGACCAATAGTCAGTATGATATCTTGTGCTATGAATCCCCTTTACATTAAATATATGGATGCTGAAGCTATTTATCAAGGTGCTTTGTATGGTGTTCCTATTCATTGCTGTACATTGCCCACTTCAGGAGCAAACGCTCCTATTACTCAGCCTGGGACAGTTTTGATGATGGCTGCAGAATGTCTAGCTATGGTTATTATGGCTCAGTGTGTTGCACCAGGCATTTCCTGTATTGCAACTCCAGAACACTTTGCTATGGATATGAGCAGCATGTATACACTTCAGTCTACAGTTGAAATTAATTGGGGTAGAATGCTGGCAGTACAATTGATGCAGGATGGATATGGAATTCCAGTACATTTATTTGGTGGAGGCTCAGATGCTTATAAGGTTGGTGAAGAAAGTATCTTCAATCAGGCAGTAACTGCTTACGGGGATGTATTAAGTGGGTGTACTATCCTTGGTGATCTAGGGCAATTAGAAACTGGTAAAACAATTGCCCCTGTGCAGTTAATTATTGATAACGATGTGTTGGGAATGCTAAAGGTGTTAAAAAGAGGATATGTTATAGATGATGATACTCTAGCAGTTGATGAAATTATGCATTTGAATGGTGAGACCGATTCTTTTATTACCCTTGAACATTCATACCGTCACTTTAAGGAAATTTATAGGGCAAAAACATTTACATACTCTTCCAGAACTGCATGGTTGGAAAGGGGCTGCAAGGACATGGTTGATCGGGCAAAAGATCTTTATAATGAACTTAAGGTTCAGTACAAGGAAGTTAATCTTTCAGATGAATTGGTTCAGGAACTGCTTGATTTAAAAAAGGCTGCTGAGAAGAGCCTACTCATGAATGCTTGAAAATATTAGTAAAAATAAATGAAACTAATATATTTATATGACTTGTTAGCTTATCTAACATATCAACTGTAATGGACTATTCAGACTTTTAGTCCATTACAGTTTTTTTTGGTATAAAAGAAGTTATCATAAAATCATAAAAAATTTAAAAAATTTAAAAAATTAAAAAATTTAAAATAACTATTGAATATTTCAACAGACAAAGGAGGATTTGAATGGCGAAGGATTTACGGTTAAAGATAGCAACTGAAGAAGAGCTTGATTTGATGAAAAATAGTGTTATTGAGCTGTTGGAGAAACAAGGTATGATGGTTGATCATCCGGATGTTCTGGCATATCTAAAAAAAGCTGGGGCAAAAATATCCAACCAAACTGGAAAAGTATTATTTCCAAGGGAGCTGCAGGAGGAAATGTTGGGTCAAGCACCTAGAAGCTTTGTCTTGGCTGGAATAGATTCAAAGTATGATCTGCACATTCCGCATCCACAAGGACTTTTCTATACACGAGCAATCACAGGTGCCATGTACTATATTGATGCACTTACAGGTGAATACCGTGAGGTTGCTAAAAGAGATCTGATCGATTATATCAGCATTACCCAGGCCCTTGAGAATATTGATTTTTGGTCGTTGCTCACCGTGAAGGCAAACGATTTTCCATCAGAAATGATAGATATACACGCTTTTTATAATGTACTGCACCATTCTACAAAGCATGGATGGTTACAGCCATATGAAACCAAGAATGTAAGGTACTTAATTGAAATGGCGGCAGTACTTGTTGGTGGTGTATCGGAGCTTCAAAAGAGACCTATTATCAGCAACATATCCTGCTCGGCTTCTCCCTTTGATCTCAAGTACATGGATTCTGAAGCTATCTATCAAAGCGGTATTCATAAAATTCCCATTCATGTATGTTCGCTGCCTACAGCGGGTGCAAATGCTCCCATTACTCCTGCAGGGGTGGCGGTAATGGCTGCTGCTGAAACTATTGCCATGACTATAATGGTTCAATGCATTGGACAGGGAACTCCCTGCATCTTAACTCCCATCATGTATGAAATGGACATGGTGAGTACACATGCGCTACAAGCAAATATCTCCACTATTATGGCTAGAATGATAGTAACCCAGTTAATAGAAGAAGGCTATGGATTACCCTGTCATAGCTTTGCAGGAGGTTCAGATGCTTTTGATGTGGGTGCAGAAAGTGTTTCTACAGATGCATTCATTACACAGTTAGTTAGTCTATCAGGAGCAACCATACTTGGAGATGTAGGGCATGTGGAAACGGGGAAAACTGCTAGTTCTCTACAGCTAATAATAGATGATGAGTTATTTAGGTATGCCAAAGAAGTCAAAAAGGGGCATGAAATTAATAAGGACACTATTGCACTACAAGAGTTATTAGACCTACAAGGTCGGGAAGCTTTTATAGACATGGAACACACATTTAAGCACTTTAGAGAAAACTATAAGTCAACCCTATTTAACACTATCTCTAGACCCACCTGGGTTGACAAGGGAAGTAAAGGAATAATTGAGCGTGCACGTGATAGGTACTTATCCTTAATAAAAGAGCACAAGCCAGTAGAGCTTTCTTATGAGATTGAAAAGGAATTACAAAGTATTATGTACCGCGCATATCAGGACTTTAATAAGAACCGTTCATAAATAAAAAAGTACAATGAAATTAAGAAAGGAGGTGAAACAATTATATGGGTTATGAGTATATTGGCAAAAGCTATAGTGACATACATGCTGTGCCAAAGGTAATGGGAACGGCTAAATATGTTGGAGACATAAAAATTAGTAATATGCTATATAGTAAGATTTTGTGGAGCACAGTAGCACATGCAAAAATAAAGCGAATAAATACTGAAAAAGCAAAGGCTCTTCCAGGAGTGGAAGCAGTAGTGACCTGGGAGGATGTTCCTAGAAATGCTTATTGCCCAGCAGGACACCCCTATCCTGATGATAGTCCCCAGGATACATATATCCTGGACAATGTAGTCCGATTTGTAGGGGATCCTGTGGCGGCAGTAGCTGCTGACTCTTTGGAGACTGCCGTCAGGGCTGTTGAACTCATTGAGGTGGATTACGAAGAGCTACCTTCACTTTTTACAATAGAGGATGCATTAAAAGAGAATGCTGTAGAAATTCATCACGGTACAAAAAACATTTGTGGGCAGCATTCCTATGAATTTGGAGATATTTCAAAGGGATTTGCAGATGCAGATTTAATAGTGGAAGATGAATTTCATACACCCATTGTACAACATTGTCCAATGGAAAATCACGTTTCATTAGCTCAAGTGGAAACTGACGGAACAGTAACGGTTTATTCTGCTACCCAAATTCCATTTCATTTAAGACGAATACTTGCTCATGCCCTTGGTTTACCTATTGGAAGTATAAGGGTAGTGAAGGGTTATGTTGGCGGAGGTTTTGGTGGTAAAGAAGATGTTTGCCAGGAACCCATTAATGTAGTACTATCACTAAAAACTGGCAAACCTGTCTTGTTAGAACTTAACCGAGAAGAAGATATGATATCAACTAGAACGCGTCATTCCATGAGCTTTAAATTTAAAACAGGCGTCAGTATGGAAGGAAATTTGTTAGCCAGGCAGCTGCATGTCTGGTCTAATACAGGAGCATATGCAGCCCACGGCCATTGCGTTGTCTACAACATAGATGCACAATTTCCTTGTCTCTACCCTACTCCAAATATTGCCTTCCATGGTACAACGGTCTATACTAATATGCCCATAGCATCAGCTATGAGGTCCTATGGGATTTCCCAGTATAATTTTGCTATGGAATCACACATGGACAACATAGCAAATAAGTTAAAAATGGGCCCTATAGAACTTCGGAAAAAAAATATAGTCAAAGCAGGATTTAAAGATCCTCAAGGTCATTTTACAGTTGACTCCTGTGGGGTGGAAGAGTGCTTGCAAACGGGGGAGAAATTAAGTAATTGGCAAAAAGGTTTAAAGATACATGAAAATAGAAATATACGAAAAGGCAAGGGCATGGCAAGCTTCAGCTATGCTAGCAGCACCTATCCATACAATGCGGAAATGTCTGGTGCAAGAATAAAAATCAATGAAGATGGAAGTATTGTGTTATTTATAGGTTCAGCAGATATAGGACAGGGAAATGACACGATAATGGCCCAAATTGCAGCTGAAGAATTGGGATTGACTTTAAATGCAGTAAAAGTTATTGCTGTAGATACAGACCTTTGTCCCTTTGACATGGGTGCGTATGCATCTCGTCAAGCTAATGTTGGGGGAATGGCAGTTAAAAAAACTGCACAAAAATGCAAGAGTATGATATTGGATTTTGCCTCTAAAATGTTAAATGTTATTCCTTATAATCTTCAACTAAAAGCAGGTTGGGTTATTGATAAGAAAAATGGTCTAAAGCTGGTTACCATTAAGGATATTATGATGGAAGCCTACTATTCCAAGGGTAAATCCATATCAATTGACTGCGAGGAATATTTTACACCTAGCAACAATCCTTTGTGTTTCGGTGCAGTATTTGCTGAAGTTGATGTGGATATGGGTACTGGAAAAATAATAGTGAACAAAATACTTGCTATACATGATTCAGGCAAAATTATTAATTATCAAACAGCTCAGGGGCAGGTACATGGTGGGGTTATAATGGGCGTAGGTTATGGTATTTCAGAGCAGCTCCTTTTAGATAAGAAAACTAAGAAAATAATAAACAATAATTTGTTGGACTACAAAATTCCAACTATTCTAGATGTTCCAGATATTGATGTCAGATTTGTGGAAACTATAGAAGCGTCAACTGCTTATGGTAATAAGGCACTAGGTGAACCCCCGTGTATTTCAGTAGCTCCTGCAATTAGAAATGCAGTTTTAAATGCTACAGGTGTGAAATTTAATGAAATTCCATTAACTCCTGAAAGGGTGTTGAATGGATTAAAAATGGAAGTAATAAAAAACTACTAAAACGGAGGTGTAATAAATGGCTCAATTAGAAAATAGGGAGTATGGGATAGAGGAATATGTTCCAATGGAAGATAGGCATATAGGCTTTATTGATATGGCTGCTATTTGGATGGGTGGTAATGCGCATCCTGCCTCCTGGTGGTCAGGTGGAGCAATTGCAGCTACTGGTTTCATAGGTGTTTTGGGGATTACGTTTATAGCTAATCCAATAGCCTATGCTATTATGGCACTAATTGCATTTATGGGATTTAAGGTTGCTACCACCTCTATAGGTCTCACACGAGTTACATTTGGTATTAGTGGTAGTAAGGTTCCGGCTGCTGCCAATGCATTAGCATTAATGGGCTGGGCATTTATTGGTAACTTCTTAGCAGCAATTACCTATAGTTACCTTTTTCAAGGATTTTTTGGATGGCCTGCCTTTGGGGAACCTGGAAGTGTACCTATCATGATGGCTGGTGCTGCTATAAATGGAATACTCGCCTTTATTCTTGTTGTAGTATCCGGGTCTCGATCTATTAAAATAGCACAGAGAGTAATAGTTTCGGCCTTAGTAATCCTAAGTGTTTGGATGACTTATACGGTATTAAGCAGTTTTCCATTAGCTGATATTATCAGTTGGCAGCCCGATGAAAGTATGCGGATGCCATTTGGAGTGGGTTTTGATGTGATGGCTGCATACAGCTTTGGTTGGATGCTGTGTGTTTCAGAATTTTCGCGTTATACAAGGACAAAAAGTGCAGCAACAATTGCTCCTATGGTTGGCACAAACCTTGGCATGTTCTGGTTTGCATTGGTCGGGGCAATTAGTGTAATCGCTGTAGTGCTTAAAACAGGAGTCTTTAATCCAGATTTTAGTGATCCATCAAGTGTTGCACAGGCTCTGGGAATTGGCTGGGTTGCATTGCTAGTCATGGTGTTGGCAACTGTAAGTACAAATTTAATAAATGTTTATGTAGGAAGTTTATCTACTGTAAATATTTTCCCCAAATTAAAACTCAAATGGACAATTTTAGGCTATAGTATCATATGTATTTTAATGTCCTGGGTTCCAATATTTTCTGGTCAATTTGTGGGAGCCTTCTACTCCTTCATGCATTACCTTGGCACCGTATATCCTCCCATATGTGCCATTATGATAGTGGACTATTATATTATTCGTAAACGCAATTACGACATAAATCAATTAGGCAATAAAAGCGGTCCCTATTGGTATACCAATGGAGTAAACTGGTACGCTGTTGCGGCATTTGTAATAGGTGTGATATTAATGCAAACCATGGAACATTACCACTTTGGAGCAAATAGTACAGGTGCGGTTATACCTAATTTCTTTGCCTCTTGTGTGGTTTATTATGTTTTAGCTAAGATTGCAATTAAAAGAATGGACTATAAGGATGTAGTCTCGCCAGAGATTGCCCTAGAAAATGGTGATAGCAGTATAAAGCAATAAACCAGAATTAGGGGTCTCCTGTTATTAAGTAATTACAGGGGACCCTTGATAATAAGTTAGCCAGATATAATTTTTATCCGATGGCTAACTACCACTAAGACTCCCACCTCTTTAGGTGGGAGATAAGTGGTACTAAGCCCCTGGATAACGGTTTCTAATATTCAGATGGAGTCAAAACTCCACCTGAATAAAGAATCCTGTTTATGAAATGGAGTGCAAAGGGAATGTCTAGCAGTACAATAGGAAAAAGCCCAAATAGACTTGATGCTTTTGCCAAGGTTACCGGCAAAGCCAAGTACGCCGGTGATTTTTTTGAGGGAAAAATGCTAACGGCAAAAATTCTTAGAAGTCCATATGCTCATGCAAGAGTGAGAAGTATTGATACAAGTTGTGCTAAGGCCCTACCTGGTGTTGAGGCAGTACTAACTTATCGAGATGTACCCCAGGTTAGGTATGCTACTGCGGGACACCCCTATTCCATAGATCCAAAATATAGGGATGTTGAGGATCGAATGGTTTTAACCAAAAAAGCCAGGTTTGTGGGTGATGAGATAGCAGCAGTAGTAGCACAAGATGTTTTAACCGCACAAAGGGCAATTGAACTTATTAATGTAGAGTATGAGATATTAGAGCCCTTATTGACTACAGACGCTGCACTTCAACAAAATGCTCCCCTGATTCATGAAAATAAAGAAAATAATATTGTCGCTTCCCATGGGTATGAAATTGGTGATATGGAGGAAACTTTAAGAAATGCTGACTATGTTTTCGAGGATATGTTTGAAACTAGTATAGTCCAGCATTGTCAGATGGAAAACCATGTATCTTACGCTTATATAGATGAAAATGAAAGGGTTGTAATTGTTTCTTCAACGCAAATTCCACATGTGTGCAGGAGAATTGTTGGGCAGGCATTAGGGATACCCTGGAGTAAAATTCGTATTATCAAACCGTATGTAGGCGGAGGTTTTGGCAGCAAACAAGATGTATTTTTAGAGCCTTTAAATGCATTACTTACAATGGCTGTAAATGGCAAACCTGTTAAAATCGAGCTTTCTAGAGAAGAGTGTATGATTGCAACATGCACAAGACATGCATTTAAATATAGGCTGAAAACCGCTGTATCAAAAGATGGGAGACTAACCGGAATACAAATTCAAGCCGTATCCAATACAGGAGCTTATGCGTCCCACGGTCATACCATATCCCTGAGTGCAGGTACTAAAATAAGGCCACTTTATTCCTTTGATACAATGAAGTTTTCACCGCTTACTGTTTATACTAACCTACCTGTTGCTGGTGCAATGAGGGCCTATGGTGTTCCCCAAATTAACTTTGCATTAGAATCCCATTTGGATAATATAGCCAAAGAATTGTCTATGGATAGTGTGGAACTACGGAGAAGAAATTTTCTTGGATCGGGCTATGTAGATCCCATTAATGGGCTAAAAGTAATAACCTGTGAAATAGAACAATGCGTAAACAAAGGCAAGGAACTAATCAAATGGGATGAGAAAAAATTAGCATATACTAATCAACCTGAATATCTTAGAAGAGGATTGGGAATGGCCTGCTTTAGCTATTTTTCAGGTACTTATCCAGCTAGCCTGGAACTAGCAGGGGCAAGAATAGTTTTAAATCAAGATGGTTCCATTCAACTGCAAATTGGTGCTACAGAAATTGGTCAGGGTAGTGATACCGTTTTTGCACAAATGGCAGCACAGGAGTTGGGAATTCCCTTACATATGGTTCATGTCATCTCAACACAGGATACTGATGTCTCCCCCTTTGATACAGGAGCTTATGCATCTAGACAGACCTATATTACCGGCATGGCTGTAAAAAAGGCAGCATCAAAGGTCAAAGAGCAAATCCTGGCCTTTGTATATTCTATGACAGATACTCCGGCTAGGGAATTAGAGATAGTTGAGGCAAACATAGTAATAAAAAATTCTCAGGAAGCCATTTTATCTCTATCTGAGGTAGCATTGCACTCTTTTTATGATAGGGTACATGCTAAACCAATTACTAGTGACACTTCTACTAATGCCAAAACAAATGCTGTAGCATTCGGAGCAACCTTTGTTGAGGTTGAGGTGGATATGAAGACAGGAAAAATTGAGATCCTTGAAATATATAATGTCCATGATTCTGGAATAATTATAAATCCTAAACTGGCTGAGGGGCAAGTTCACGGTGGAGTGAGCATGGGAATAGGTTATGGACTTTTTGAACAGATGTTATTTGATGAAAAGACGGGAGAACCACTAAATAATAATTTCTTAGACTACAAGCTTTTAACTATAATGGATACTCCTGATATTAATGTTAGTTTCATTGAAGTCCATGATCCCACAGGTCCCTTTGGAAATAAATCCTTGGGTGAACCGCCGACTATAACTCAGGCACCAGCAATTAGAAATGCTGTTTTAGATGCTACTGGTGTAGCTTTTAATTCTATTCCCATAACTCCACAGAAAGCTTTTGAAAGGTTTAAAGAACTTGGACTAATATAGAAAGAAAGGAGGGGCTAAGAAGTGTTTAGAATTGAAGGTTATATTGAAGCAGACAACCTAAACCATGCTGCTAATATGTTGGCTGATAACCCCAACCTTTTAGTAATTGCAGGAGGTACTGACCTGTTAATCAAAGTGCATGGTGGAAAAGTTAAGGATGTAGAGCTTTTAAGTATAAGAGAAATTAAGGAATTAAGAAGGATACACTCTTATGAGGATGGAAGCATTGGGATAGGTCCCCTGACTACATTTACGGACATAGCTAACAACCTCCTTATAGATGAACACCTACCGATTCTGATGCAAGCAGCATCCTCAGTAGGTGGCCCCCAAATACGCAATGCTGCTACCATAGGAGGAAACCTTTGCAATGGTGCTGTGTCAGCAGATAGTGCTCCCATACTATTTGCTTTAAATGCAACGCTAAAGTTAAGATCAAAGACTGGTAGCAGGATCATTCCAATTACAGACTTTTATCTTGGGCCTGGCAGGGTGGACTTAAAGCAAGGGGAGATCTTAGAGGAGATAGTTGTATCTTCTGATAATTACAAGGGGTTTTATGGACACTACATTAAGTTTTCCATGCGTAAGGCAATGGATATTGCTACAGTAGGTGTTGCTGTAACTATGAGTTTAAAGGAAGAGAATGTATTTGATGAGATAAGGATTGGTTTGGGAGTTGCAGGGCCAACACCCTTGAGATGTCTTGAGGCAGAATCCTATGCAAAAGGCAGGTCTATTTCCACTAAAACCATCGCTGAAATAGGTAAGCTAGCGTTGAAGTCTACTCATCCGAGAACATCCTGGAGGGCCTCCAAGGAGTACAGGGAACAGTTGATTGAAGAATTGGTACAAAGGGCATTAAAGAAATCTGTTGCTGATGCAGGAGGTGTGAGACTTGAATAAAAGGATTAATTGTGTTGTGAATGGTAAAAGAGAAAGTTTGGAAGTTCAAGTTGGGGAAACACTTTTGACCATGTTAAGAGAACGGCTATACTATACTGGTGCAAAAAAAGGATGCGGTGTCGGTGAATGTGGGGCCTGTACGGTATTAATAGATGGTGTACCAATAAATTCGTGTATATACTTGGCTGTTTGGGCAGACGGTAAGGAAATTGTAACTATTGAAGGTGTAGCCCAAGATGGCCAGCTATCTAAGGTTCAACAGGCCTTTGTAGATGAGGGAGCTATTCAGTGTGGTTTTTGCACGCCAGGGCTGGTGCTTACAGCAACATCTTTAGTTGAAAGTGGCAAAAAGTGCTGCAGGGAGGATATTAAAAGGGAATTATCAGGACATTTGTGTAGATGTACGGGATATCAGAACATAATTAAAGCTGTGGAAAAGGCAGTAGAAGGATAGTATTTGGATACATTTTAATTAATTGTATATTGTTACAAAACTCCCCTAAAATGTTCTCTGAAAAGTTAATTTTTTTGTAGGAGTAACCAAAGGTAAAATTTTATGTATAATCTGAATTATTAATATAAGCTAAGGTAAATAAAAATAAATAACAAACAAGGAGGCATAAGTATAATGAAAGATCAGTTATTTGAAAGGCTGAGTAATGCTATAGCTGAGGGAGAAGTGGAGGAGGCTGTAGCTATAGTAAAAGAGGGAATAGAAGGTGGGATACCCCCACTAGAGATTATGGAAAAAGGTGGAACAAAAGGGTTAAAGCTTGTTAGTGACCGATTTAGCGAAGGAACTGCCTACCTGCCAGAACTAATACTAGCAGGAGATTCTATGACAGAAATTCTAAAACTAGTATTAGCTGCACTTGGGGACGAAGCCGGTGCAGAAAGGATGGGCAAGATAGTCATCGGACAGGTTAAAGGTGATTTACATGATATTGGCAAAAATGTGGTATCTGCCTTGCTTTCAGTAAATGGATTTGAAGTATATGACTTAGGAGTAGATGTTGATCCTAAAGCATTTGTTGATAAGGCTCAGGAAGTAGGAGCTTCAATTATTGCGTCTTCTACATTATTAACAACATCAATGCCATATCAGGAGGATATTATTGCATATTTAAAGGATGCAGGTCTACGTGATAAATATTATTGTATTGTCGGTGGTGGACCCATAACGTCAGATTGGGCAGAAAAAATTGGAGCAGACGGATATGGTAGAAATGCCACAGATGCAGTAGAACTTTGTAAGACTATCATGAAATCTAGTAAAGCACCTGGACAACAAATAGAAGTAGTTGACATGGGTAAAGCATAAACAGTAACTTATTAGCCATATATTCGTTGAAACATAATAAAATTGAATAAGAGGGGGAAAGAGCAAATGTCAGCTAGAATACAAGCAATAATGAATAGTTTGGATAAAGCGTATACTGGTCCTGTATGTTCAGTTAAGGAATGGGATACTAAAGTTATACCTAGGACAATTAAAGCTAAATTAAAGGAACATGGATTAGAAAATACCCTTGATATGGATAATCCAATAAGTTCTGATGACAATCTTGCAGACCGATTTTTTAAAGCAGGTTACGAATTAGCACTTGAAATGGGTTTGCTTTGTACTGATACAGAACGTATCATCAAAGTGACAGAAGAAGAAATCCGTCAGACATTAAAAGCATACCCTAAAGAGATAAAGTTTGGACGTGGGAAAGACCAAGTTGTTATGAGACCTAGGAGACCCGAATCTACTGTGGAGCCAATTGTATGTGCATCCCTAGGAATTGTGGTTTCTGAAGAATTATATGTACCAATTACAGAAGGCCTGATTAAATATCCTAAGTTAGTAGACGTTTTACATGGACCTACATTAGCAACAGTATACGGCAAAAAAATTAGATCTGGAACACCTTATGAAACATTAATGGGCAGATATGAAGCAGAACTTAGAAGACAAGCCACATATAGAGCCGAAAGGCCTGGAATTGGCCATACAGGAATTGCTGGTGCAGTGACACATTATGGTCATCTTGGTGGAGCAGCATTTTTCCCTGGTGAAGGAAATAATACAATGTCATTGTGCCCGGTGGAATTAAAAGCATCTATGAGTAACTTCCATAGGATTGTTATGGGAATAAATTGTGGGCATAATATAAGAGCAGGCGGTTTCTCCTATATAGGTGGTTATGCTGGTCCAGCTGAAGGAGCTGTTCTTGCAAATATTGCTACAGATTTATTGCTACCAGTTATATTACAAGCTACCTATGTCAGCTCCTATGTATATGACTTACAGTTATTCGGTAATTGTGGACGTAAAGCAGTATGGGCTAATAGTGTTTCAACTCAAGCAGTTAGTAGAAATACTAATATTATGCGTAATAAAATTGTTAATGAGACAGCTGGTCCATGTACTGAAATGTTCATGTATGAAGCTGCTGTAGGATTGATGAATCATTGTGTGTCTGGTTCTTCTAAAACAACACAACCAAGATCAGCTGGAGGTAGGTATACAGATTATTTAACTCCAATGGAAGCTTGGTGGTGTGGTGAAGTATTTAAGTCCTGTGCTGGTATGACAAGGAAGCAGGCAAATGAAATAGCTAAGAAAATATTGCCAAAGTATGAAGAAAAATTACCAACTCCTGATAAAGGTTATAGTGTAAAAGAATGTTTTGATTTAGATAACATGAGACCTACGCCTGAATACGAAGCACTCTATAACCGAGTTAGAAATGAGTTAATTGAATTAGGAATGCCCCTTGATAATGTTTATTATACTAAATAATTTGTAGAATATATTTGCTTGATATAGCTCTTCAAAGTGTGGGCTCCTAAAGATATGGAGCCCATTTTTTTACATATTCAACACCTAGGTTGTTATTAAATGCACTAAGTTTTTTTCTTAAACTAAAGGGAAAAGCTGATAAGTAATAGAAATATATGTACTAAACACTATTGATGTAGGTATATTAGGTGGAGGTCACATTAGCAGATTTACTTTTATCTAATTTTTTAAAAAATGCAACTGTCCTTGCGGGAGAAAAGGGGCTTTCTAAGAAAGTCACCTCTGTTACTGTTTTAGATTCCCCTGACGCACATCAATATTTAAGGGGTGGAGAATTAGTCATAACTACAGCCTATAGTATTTTAGATGATGAAGATATGCAAAGTAGATTCCTATATTTTAAATCCATTAGATAAAGAGAGTATGCGTCTTATTTATTCTTCTCAGGCTTTACTAGGATTGGATAAATACTGTAAACAGTTTTTGAAAATTCATAGAAAAGGACTTTTTGAAGATTAGGAAAGGGATTGCAATAAAATACACTCAATACTATGAGAAGTACATTTGATGTAAATTGCTTATTTTAACAAATAAACTTATAAATAAGAATGTGATTTAGGGCGCTTTTTGTATGTATAATCAAAGGCATTTTTTTAAGTTTTCGGAAAATTATATATATAACAAAATTATCAATTAAGATTAGCTTGATTTAATTGATTATTCTTCAAAAGGGTATAAATTAAGTGAAATAGTTCAGCCAAAGCTGAACATCGGGGAATCAGATGGAGCTTGTATTCCACCTGAGTTAGAGCTAAATGGAGGTGGATATTACTAAAATAAGCTTCTTTTGTATTCTAGGAAAAACCCAAGTATAAGTCAAGGGGGTTATATGATGAGCAAAATTTTAATTAAAAATGCAAAAAAGATTATCACCTGTGATGAGAACGACCGAATTTTGTCAAACGTTAGTATTCTGATTGATGGGCCTCGTGTAGTAGAAATTGGAGAAGATATTGCTGTCGGAGATGCCGAGATAATTGATGCGTCTAATATGTTTGTTTATCCAGGTTTAATTAATACACATCATCATTTGTTGCAGGTATTTACAAGAAATATTCCAGAGATTCAGTCCATGGAATTATTTGATTGGCTCATGTACCTATATGAAGTTTGGAGAAAAGTGGATTCGGAATTTGTATTTTATAGCTCACTAATTGGCATGGGCGAATTGCTTAAATATGGATGTACAACTTGTTTTGACCAACATTTTGCTTTTCCAAGGGGAAAAGGTAGAGACTTGATAGATAGACAGATGGAGGCTGCTGAAATGTTGGGAATTAGATTCCATGCTGGTAGAAGTAGTTTTACTAGGGGAAGAAAAGACGGTGGACTTCCACCTAATGACTTGACAGAGACAGCTGACGAGATTCTGACAGATTGTGAAAGGCTTATAAATAAGTATCATGATCCCAATGAGTTCTCTATGCGACAAGTAGTTGTAGCTCCGTGCTCTCCATTTTCGGTTGATGACCACATTATGATAGAAAGTGCAAAATTGGCTAGAGATAAAGGTGTTAGATTGCATACTCACCTTACAGAAACCTTAGATGAAGAAGCCTATACCCTAGAAAAGTATGGTAAGAGACCTCTTGCTTGGGCTCATGGTTTGGGGTGGACCGGCTCAGATGTTTGGTATGCTCATGGAATTCATTTTAATACAGAAGAACTAGACTTATTAAGTCAAACTCAAACAGGTGTGGCCCATTGTCCCGTTTCTAATCAAAAACTTTCATCTGGAATTGCCAGAATTCCCGAAATGCTGAACAAAAATATACCCGTTGGATTAGGGGTTGATGGATGTGGTAGTAATGATGGTTCAAACCTATTGGCTGAATTAAGAGCTGCATATTTACTGCATAGACTTAATTCTAGTGCAGAAGCTCCAACAGGCTATGAAATGTTAAAGATAGCTACTAAAGGTGGTGCTAAACTTTTAGGCAGAAATGATATTGGGTCAATTGAGGTAGGTAAGGCTGCCGATCTCTTTTTAATCAATGTGAATAGATTAGAATTTGTTGGTGCCACTCTAGATCCCGCTTCTTTTCTCGCTGTAATTGGATTTAATCGCCCCGTTGACTTAACAATAGTTAATGGAAAAGTTGTGGCGAAAGAAGGAGTACTTCTAGGAATAGATGAGGATGAACATAAAGTAAAAGCGTCAGAGATTGTAGAGGAAATATACAAATAAGGTGACGATGAGTTAATTATAAAAAGTGGAAGTGATTCAGATGGATAAGAAGTATAATTTTTTATCAATGTTTCAACCTAAAACAATAAAAGAGCTAACAATTTCACTAAGAGAGTTGGCTTGGGGTAATTTAACTGTATCAGTTAAAAAAGGCCATGGGCTTTTCATTGAATTTACTGAAGCGTTAATGGATCTTAGAATAAATTTAAAGGGAATTCTTAGTAGCAATTTAAGAGATTCTATTGAAATTGCAGAAAATAGTAGCAGTATTAATCTAGCCATAGATGAAGCGAATATAGCTACTGAAGAAATTGCTAAAAAAGTTCAAGTGGTAGCAGAAAAAAATACAGAACAATTTAAAAAGGTTGAGAGAAGTATTGTATTATTAAATAAATTAAATGACTACATGTCCGAAGCTAATACAAATTCTGAAGCCGCTCTCATAGCTAGTGAAAATAGCTTAGCAACTGCCTTAGAAGGCAAGGAAGAAGGACAGAAGGTACTGGAGAAAATGGAGAGCACCAAGAATTTGGTGGCAATTTCCCAAGAAAAAATACATTCTTTACACAACTTTTCCAAAAAAGTTGGGGATATCGCAGATACTATTTCTAATATTACCAGTCAAACAAACCTTTTGGCCTTAAATGCTGCAATTGAAGCAGCAAGGGCAGGCGTTCATGGGAAAGGTTTTGAAGTTGTGGCCCAGGAGGTTAGAGAATTAGCTAATCAGTCAAGTGAAGCTGCTGCAGAGATTTCTGAAACTATAAAGGACATACAGTTGGAGATTAATGCATCAATTACTGTTTTTCAAAATATTTCTAAGGATGTTGAAAATGCAGTAATAATGGTCAAAAATCTTGATGGTAGATTAATAAGTATTAAGGAAACCTTTGAGAATTCAGTAGAAAATATGGGAGACATTAAAAAGGTGATTTCTAGTAGTTTTGACATTAGTACTGAGGTTAACCACGATATGGATCAAGTAAAACTCTCATGTAATGATACTGTCGAATTAATCCAAGATGCATCTGCAGCTACCCAAGAACATCATGCTTTTATGGAGGAAATATATGCAACATGCTCGCGTTTAGCTGAAATGGCAGAACAAACAAAACAAAACATTGCTGGTTATGTAATGAATAGGAATCTAGAAAATCAAGTTGCTGAATTTAAAAACAGTATTAATGAAGACATGCTTAGCAAGAACGAGATAAATAACAAAGCGCTATTAGATTTGGCAACGGTCCAAAATGTGGATTATTTATCCATTAGCGATTCAAAGGCTACAGTTATATATAGTACTAAAGAAGAAGATTTAGGGGTAAATATTATGGACTTTGAAATAAACAGAGAAAGTGGTGGCAACCCTCTATGTGTTGAGGCACTCATAAAAAATAAGATTAATATAGCACATTCACCATTCACAAAGAATCAACGAGGAGAATTTTATAAATTTTCATCAATACTTGATGATAAGGGGAGAATATATCAAGTAGGGTTATCCTTTGAAAATTTCCAAGATTTAATGGAAGAAAATCACTAATATATTGCCATTGCAATTTACAATAAAACTATTCCTAAATTGCAATAACAAATTGAACTATTTATTAAATTTTGCAATTATTATTCAAAATATGCAGGAACTAAAACATAAATCGAGAATATATAGTTAATTCCCAACGAAACGATGTTTCCGTCACAGAAACAGTTGTGGCGTTAAGTATATAATACTAAAACAATAAGGAAGTGTCTAGATTGATTGATTCAGTCTCTCGTGCTTTAAAAATGCTTAGTTTTTTGGCAGACCATAATGAAGTTGGGGTAAGGGAATTAAGCAGAGCTTTTGAAGTGAATGAAGCTACTGCATACAGAACTCTTATAACTTTGCAAAATCATGGATATGTTATTCAAGATCCTAAAACAAAAAAGTATAAGTTGGGATTTGAGACTGTCAGAATTGGACAGAGTTGTTTGAATAATTATGACTTGGTACAGGTAGCCAGAAAATATGCTATTGAGCTAACTAGGAAAATCAATGAGACTATAACGCTAATAGCTAGACATGGAAATTATGCAGTTTATGTTAATAAAATTGACTCTACCCATGTCGTTAGAATACATTCACAGATTGGGTCAAAAATACAACTAGCTTTTGAGGGTTTTACTAAGCCAATATTAGTTTTCCTAAGTGAAAAAGAACAATTAGATTTAATTGGCAAAGAAAAAATTGCTAAAGTAAAAACTGAAATATCTAAATTTATAGAAATAGGTTATACAATTAGTGACGAAGAGGTTGACTCAGGTGTAACTGTAATCGGATGCCCTATATATAATTATGAATCTAAAATAGTTGGTGCAGTAAATGTTCCTATTCCAAAGGTGAGATTAGATGAACAAAAAATTCCAGAAATAGCATATCAGGTTCAGGAAGCCACTCGGAAAATATCCAAGGATCTTGGCTACAGAGTTTAATGCTTAATATTTATAAGGAAACAATGTTTCCTTGGTAGAAACATTGAGTTAAATAGTAGATAAAGCACATTAGGGGGATTGTAAAATGAGCGAAAATATATCTTTAACAGTTAACGGAGAGAAGGCAACAGTTGAGACAAGTCCTAAGATAACTCTTTTGGAATTTTTAAGGAATTCAATGGGACTAATGGGTACAAAAAATGGTTGTGCTAAAGGGCATTGCGGAGCATGTACAGTAATAGTTAATGGGGAGGCAAAACGTGCCTGTTTAGTAAAAATTAATAAATTAGATGGAGCTACAGTAGAAACCATTGAGGGTATATCTCAGGGGGATGCGTTACATCCTATTCAAAAGGCTTTTATTGATGCCGGTGCTGTTCAGTGCGGCTTCTGTACTCCGGGAATGATAATGTCAACCAAGGCACTCCTTGATAAGAACCTTAATCCTACAGAAGACGATATTAAAGGGGCTTTAAAGCACAATATCTGTAGATGTACGGGTTATAAAAAGATTCTTGACTCTGTAAAATTGGCAGCTAAGATGCTTAGTGAACCTGGGGAAAATAATAGAGAACAGGTAGAAGGTAAAGTAATTGGATCTTCTCCTATAAAAGTAGATGCATTGGATAAGGCAACTGGAAAACCCATATACGCTGATGATTATACCTCAGAAGGTATGCTACATGGAAAGTTTTTATTTAGTGAGTATTCTCATGCCGAAATACTATCTGTTGACATTAGTGAGGCCGAAGCCTTGGATGGAGTTGTGCTTGTTTTAACTGCAAAGGATATACCCGGGGAAAATAGTTTTGGACTAATTGTTCCTCAACAGCCTGTACTTGCCGATAAAAAGGTGCGCTATCTAGGTGATGTAATAGCGGCAGTATTTGCTGAAACTATAGAAATAGCTCAAGAAGCAATCAAGAAGATTAAAGTAGAATATAAGCCACTACCAGTAATCTTTTCTGCTAAGGAAAGCATTAAAGAGGGTGCCCTCTTAATTCATGATGAAGGAAACATAATGCATCATGTAAAGGTAAGAAAGGGAGATTTAGAAAAGGGTTTTGCAGAGGCAGATGTTATCGTAGAGAGCGAATACTATACTCCTGCAATTGAACACGCCTATTTAGAACCTGAAGCCTGTTTGGTAAAACCTGAAGGGGATGGTTGTGTAACAATCTGGACCGGTAGCCAAGGATCTCATCCATTTAGGCGTATGATTGCAAGGAGCTTGGGCTTGGAAGAAGAAAAGGTTAGGGTAATCTATACTCCGTGTGGTGGAGCTTTTGGGGGTAAAGAGGAACCAACTGTTCAAATTCAAAGTGCAATAGCTGCACTAAGAACAGGGCGACCTGTAAAAATGGTTCTAACTAGAGAGGAATCCATTCGGTTTTCCACAAAAAGACATGCTGAACATATTTATATGAAACATGGAGCATCAAAAGACGGTAAGTTGATTGCATTTGAATCAAGAGCCATTTGCGATACTGGAGCTTATATTTCTCTTGGAAAGCCTGTAGTGTTTCGTTCAGCAGTAGTTTCCTCTGGACCCTATGAAATTCCCAATGTAAAAGCTGACTCATATGGAGTCTATACAAATAATAATCCAGCAGGTGCTTTTAGGGGTTTTGGCAGTACACAAGTTGCCTTTGCTTCTGAATTACAGATGGATAAACTGGCAAAAAAATTAGATTTGGACCCAGTAGAGTTACGTAGGATAAACGGCTTGTCAGAAGGTAAGGCGACCATTACTGGACAGGTGTTGAAGTCTGGCATTGGTTATTTACAGTCTCTTGAAACTGTAGAAAAGGAACTAAAGGATATTACTAGGACTAGTTCTAGCCCTAACAAAAAGATCGGAATTGGTCTTGCCAGCTCCTATAAAAACGTTGGTCTTGGAACAGGAAAACCAGATGGTGCAGGGGCACACATTGAACTTAATGAAAAGGGTAGAATAACTGTTAAAGTCGGTGCTATTGATATGGGGCAAGGTTCAGATTCTATCATGGCACAAATAACAGCTGCTACAATTGGAGTAAAATATGATCTTATAGATGTAATATCTAGTGATACTGCACTTTGCCCAGATGGCGAGATGACAACGGCATCTAGACAAACATATGTCACAGGAAATGCCGTTAAAGCTGCTGCACAAATGTTAAGGCAACTGATACTGGAATATATGGCACTAGAAATTAAGACTGACACAGCAAACTTTACTTTTAAGGCTGATGGAAAAATTGTATTAGAAGATGATGGTTCAGAATTTACTTTAACTCAGATTTACCAAAGGGCTAAAATGAGGAATACAGTATTAAAATCTGAATATCATTATCTTCCTCCAAAGACTTATCCGTTGAGGGATTGTGCAGATCATCAACCCGGAGTCAGTTTAGAAGAATATGATATTCACTATGCCTACTGCTTCGGTACCCAAGCGGCAGTAGTAGAGGTTGATACTGAAACTGGTGATGTTAAAGTTTTAAAGATGATAGCTGCCCAAGATAGTGGAAAAGCTATTCATCCTCAAAATGTTGAAGGACAAATAGAAGGATCTGTTATGATGGGTATAGGTTATGCCTTATCTGAGGAGTATAAACTAGGGGAAACTAAAGTTATAACAGATAATTTGAAAAAATTAGGTGTCCCTGATATTTCAAAAACGCCTGAAATTAAGACAATTATAGTTGAAGTAGATCAACCAGAGGGGCCATATGGTGCCAAAGGAATGGGAGAGGTTCCCATAAATCCAACTGCTCCTGCTATTATGAATGCAATTTACGATGCTGTAGGAATTCGGATAAATGAATTGCCTGCAACTAAGGAAAAGATACTAGCACAGTTAAAAGAGGTAAAAAACAAAAACATATAAGGAATATAAAAATATGAGGTGATTAGATGCTACTTTTAGGTAACGGTACCCTGATAACATTAGGTAGTGATTGTAAGGTTGTTGAAAAAGGTGCAGTATTACTTGATGGAAACACTATATCAAAGATTGGAACAACAGAGGAATTAAAACAGCAGCATCCCGAAGTGGAATTTCTGGATTGTAAGGGCAAACTAATTATGCCGGGCTTTTTAAATGTCCATATGCATACCTATAGTACCTTTGCCAGGGGAATGTCTTTAAAGGATGAGCCACCTGAAAACTTTGTGCAAATTCTGGAGCGGTTGTGGTGGAGGCTTGATAAGTCCCTGGCCCTAGAAGATGTATACTATAGTGCCTTGGTACCATTTATTGATTCTGTGAAAAACGGAACTACTGCAATATTAGATCACCATGCCAGTCCTTTTACGATAGAAGGTAGTCTTGAGCAGATTGCTAATGCTGCTTCTGAGGTGGGTGTTCGCGTGAATACCTGTTATGAGGTGAGTGATAGGGATGGAGAGGATAGGGCTCTAGCAGGAATCAAAGAAAATGAAGAATTTATAAAAAAATGTCAGCAAGATAATTCAGAAATGTTAGGAGCAACCTTTGGAATGCATGCTTGCTTCACAGTTGGTGAGAAAACTATGGAGAAATCTGCTCAAGTAGCAAAGGACTTAGGTATTGGTGTACACATACATGCTGCTGAAGGCAAATCAGACGTTGATTATAATGTAAAAGAATATGGATTAAGGGTAATTGACAGATTAAATAAACATGGACTACTTGGTCCAAAAACTATGGCTGCACACTGTGTTCATGTTAATGAAAAAGAAATGGAATTGCTTGCTGAGACAAAAACAAATGTTGCCCATAATCCTCAATCAAATATGAATAACGCAGTAGGTTGCGCGGATGTTATTAAAATGGTGGATAAGGGTGTTGTTGTGGGAATGGGAACAGATGGAATGACATCTGATATGATAGAAGGAATGAAGGTGGCCCATATTCTTCATAAGTTTAATAAAAATGATCCAAGAGTGGGCTGGATGGAAGTGCCTGCCATGCAGTTCTCTAACAATGCCAAAATAATGGCAAACTATTTTTCACAACCAATGGGTGAATTAAAGGAAGGGTGCGCAGCTGATGTGATAGTCATTGATTATGACCCTCCAACCCCTTTAACATTAGATAACTTCTATGGACATATGGTATTTGCAATGACAGGAAGAATGGTTGATACTACTATTATTGCTGGTAAAGTGCTAATGAAGAATAAGGAATTAGTGGGCATTGATGAGGCAAAAATTAATGCAAAATCAAGAGAATTGGCAAAGAAAATGTGGGAAAGATTCTAGAAAGACAGAATTCAGGAACCAGAATATAGAAAATGCTATAGTGCCGCTTACCTGGAATTAAATTTTGGCAATTCTAAGGTTTATTACAGCACAAAAAGCCTATGCTTTGCAAAACTCGCTTCGCTCAGACATGCAAATCATTACGTCTTATTTACCTTCATAAACTAATAATTGCAAAAAACTTAATTATGGTACGCTTCATATAACATTTTGGAATTAGACGACAGACTACAGAAATCAGAATTTAAAGAGGAGGTAATAACATGGGTGATAAAATGAGAGAAATACCCTTTAGGAAGTTAGTTAAGTGGGTATTTGAAGAATATAAAAATGAAAACTCAATTTTTGGAATTCCCAAGGAAAAGTTTTTTGAGAAGGAAACTAACAATAAAATAAATCTGTTTGAAGATGAGTTAGATACACCCATTGGTCCAGCAGCAGGTCCCAATACTCAGCTTGCCCAAAATATCGTAACCTCTTATCTATGTGGGGGCAGGTTTATAGAGCTAAAAACAGTTCAGATATTAGATGCATTAGAATTCCCAAAGCCTTGTATCCATGCTGAAGACGAGTGCTATAATACTGAATGGTCTACAGAGCTCACCATAGAAAGTGCATTTGAAGAATATGTCAAAGGATGGTTTTTGCTTAACATTATTCAAAAAGAAATATTTGGGATTGAGAAGCGTTCCTTCATGTTTAATATGAGTGTTGGTTATGACCTAGAGGGGATCAAGTCAGAGAAGGTTAATAGCTTTATTGAAGGAATGAAGGATGCTTCAGATCGAGATGTATTTAAGGAATTCAAGAAAGTCCTTAAAGAAGAGATAAAATACTTTAAAAATGTTAACGAAGAATATATAGATAATATCTCTTCAAATATATGTGACTCTATTACTCTATCTACGATGCACGGATGCCCTCCAACAGAGATTGAGAAAATCTGTAGGTATCTAATTTCGGAGAAAAAAGTGCATACATTTGTGAAAATGAATCCCACTTTACTAGGATATGAATATGTGAAAAATACTCTTCATAAGATGGGCTATCATTATATTGAATTAAAGGAAGAATCCTTTACCCATGACCTGCAGTATGATGATGGAATAGCCATGGTCAAGAGACTCAAAAAGTATGCAGCAGAAAATAAGAGAGAATTTGGAGTAAAATTGTCAAATACCCTGCCTGTGAAAATAGCTAAAGGTGAGCTTCCTGGAGAAGAAATGTATATGTCAGGAAAGTCGCTTTTTGCCCTAACTATTAATCTTGCCTATAAGCTTGCGACTGAGTTTCAAGGCAATATTAACATTTCCTATTCGGGTGGTGCAGACTACTTTAATATTGTTCGCATCTTTGATACGGGCATTCAGCCAATTACTGTGGCAACTACCATCTTAAAGCCCGGAGGCTATTACAGATTAAAGCAAATGGCTGATGAACTAGAAGGACATTTAACTAAGAGCTTCAATAAAATTGATTTAGAGAAACTTAAGGGCTTGGCAGCAGAAGCTATGGAGGATGCAAATTATGCTAAGGAAAGGAAAATAGGAGAGAGCCGGAAAATCTCCAAAAAGCTTCCTCTCACGGATTGTTTTGTGGCTCCTTGTACAGTAGGCTGCCCTATTGAACAGGATATCCCAGAATACACTAGGCTAGTTGGTGAGGGTAGACATGATGAGGCTTTTGAATTAATAGTTGACAAGAATCCTTTACCCTTTATTACAGGAACAATTTGTAATCATAATTGCATGACCAAGTGTACTCGTTTGGATTATGATAGGTCAGTTCATATTCGCGACTTGAAAAAAGAGGCGGCCCAAAAGGGATATAAAGCATTTATGGGTAAAGTAAAAGAAAGTCAAGAAAAGGTCTATGGGAAAGTGGCAATTATTGGTGCTGGCCCTTCAGGTTTAGCCGCGGCTTACTTCCTAGCAAAATCCGGAATGGATGTTACTGCCTTTGATAAAAGGGAAATGCCAGGGGGTACTGTACAACATATAATCCCTGAGTTTAGGATTGCCAGAGAAGATATCAATAGTGACATTGAATTGGTAAAGAAAATGGGAGTAAAATTCAAGCTTGGAATAAGTGAGAATTTCTCAATAGAAGACTTGAAGTCCCAGGGTTTTGAATATATTTACCTTGCTATTGGAGCTGCTAAGTCAAATCCAGTTCAAATTCAAGGTGCTGGTGACAAGGTAATTAGTGCAATCAGCTTCCTAGAGCAATACAATTATAAGGAAGATTTAAAACTAGGTAAAAACGTTGCAGTAATTGGTGGAGGTAATACTGCCATGGACGCTGCAAGGGCAGCTACCAGGGTTAGTGGAGTAGATAAGGTGTATATTGTTTATAGAAGAACAAAAGAATATATGCCCGCTGATAAGGAAGAGCTACTAGCTGCTATTGATGATGGTGTAATATTTAAAGAGCTGTTAGCACCTATCTCATTATCTAACGGTAAGTTAAAGTGTGAGATAATGGAGCTTAGTGAACTGGATGCATCTGGTAGGAGAAGACCTGTTTCAACCAAAAAGACTGCAGAAGTAGAAATTGATACCGTTCTTTCGGCTGTAGGTGAGAGTGTAGATCTTGATATACTGAGGAAACAAGGATTAGAAGTTGATGATAAGGGCAATATCAAGGTTAACCCAGCCACCAATGAAACAAATATTGATAAAGTATTTATAGGTGGAGATGCTTTAACAGGACCATCAACAGTTGTAGAGGCAATGGCCCAAGGTAAAAAAGTAGCTAAGGAAATTATTACCCAGGAACAGCTTGAAGAAGGTAAGGATATGGTTGCAGATATAGTCTTTGACCACAAAAAGAGGCATCCAGAAATAGTAGAAAGAAGAGGTAACCTTAAAGGCCGACCTGAAGACGTACAAAGAGAAGCAGATAGATGTCTGGAATGTAACTATATCTGCAATGTATGTACAGAGGTCTGTCCAAACAGAGCAAATGTTACGGTTAAGCTTGATGATGGCAGACTGAAATCACTGAATCAGGTTGTTCATATAGACGGTATGTGTAATGAATGCGGCAACTGTGCCATCTTCTGTCCATATGACGGAGCTCCATATAAGGAAAAGTTTACCCTTTTCTGGAGCGAAGAGGACTTCAATGATAGTGAGAATGACGGTTTCTTTGTGGTGGAGGAAGGAAAAGAAACTACCTTTAAGGTTAGAGTAGAAGGTAATGTATCCACAGTAAAATATGATGAAAAAGGAAGAACCTCATCAGACTTAGATCCATCCATTCTGGCCTTAGTTTGGGAAGTATATTTTAAATGGGGTCAGGCTTGACAAATTGACATTTTCAATTTTGAATAATTAAAAACTAACTCTTGCCAATACGAGGCAAGAGTTAGTTTTTTATACCCCTATAAATACTTGGGCTTTTGTCTTTTAATAAACTGCCCAGCACCCTCTTTGCCTAGAAATTGACCATTTTCTACTATTATATTACCTCTTAAAATAGTAGTTGCTGGATAGCCCTGTACTTCTATGCCTTCATAGGGAGAATAGTCACTACCCATATGAAGAGTATCTGCGCCCAAACGTACTTTTTTATTGGGATCGAAAATGATGATGTCTGCATCAGTACCTACAGTTAAAGTTCCTTTGTTGGGATACAGTCCAAAGATTTTAGCGGGATTATGGCATAATACCTCTATTAGTTTGTTAAATGATATTCTACCTTGGTTTACTCCGAAATGATGCATTAGTGGTAGTAGAGTTTCAGTACCTGGAATACCAGGTGGCACATCCTTAAAGGACTCTCTACCTGCATCTTTTTGTTTAGTAGTAAATGAACAATGGTCAGTGCTGACTACAGGTATATATCCTTTAGTGATACCTTCCCAGAGCTTATCCTGATCGGCCTTCTTTCTGAGGGGTGGTGCTGCAATATGATAATGACCGTTAGTTTCTAAATATTTATCATCTGTTAGGATGAGATATTGTGGGCAAGTTTCTGCCATTATCTTTACACCATTTTTTCGTGCCTCTTCAACTATCTGTGAACCCTGTGCTGTAGAGAGGTGAACTATGTATAACAGACTATTAGTTTCACTTGCAAAGAGTGCTGCTTTAGAGACAGCCTCTGCTTCAGCAATGTTAGGCCTGCTGCAGGCATGATACTTTGGCAATAATTTACCTTCATTAATATATTTTTCTGTATAATACTCACATATTGAATCATTTTCTGCATGAACCATGACCATCCCGTTGCTTTCGTGTGTTTTCCTAATTGTTTCAAGTAGTTCTCCATCCTCAATTAAAAAACCAGCCTTTTTATAGGTCATAAAAAGCTTAAAGGTAGAGTACCCAGCATTTATCACATCAGGTATGGCATCAAAGGAATCCTTGTTTAAGTCAGTAAAATGGCTGTGGAGTCCAAAATCAATGCAAACCTTGTCCTTTGCCTCTAATAACCTTTTATTATTTGCATCACTTATAAATTCATCCTTTTCCTGTTTTGTAAAGTCAATGATGGTGGTGACTCCTCCTAAAGCAGCTGCTTTGGTGCCAGTATAGAAGTCATCCGCTGTTTTTACACCACCCCCTCCAACAATTTCAAAGTGGGTGTGTACATCTATAATACCGGGAAAAACATACATGCCCTGGGCATCTATAATCCTTTCTGCCATAAGACCACTTAAATCTCCAATTGCCGCTATTTTATTATTCTTAACTCCTAGGTCTGCTTTAAAGGTATTAAAGGGTGTTACAAGGATACCGTTTTTAATCACTAGCTGCATGTTTATCTACCTCCAATGTGAATAGAGCCTAAATTCCATATGTATACCAATAGTTTCTTAGAACTATTGATACAATATTCAAGGAAATACCTTAGGAATCCTTCTTCCATAACATAGATCGGTTGCTACGTGGTAAATATGCTTGGGCAACGGTTTGGTTGTTTAGAACCTTTAGTGATATAATAGATATTATTGAAGCTCGTGTTAGTACATAAAATCTAATTTAGTGCAATAGTGAGGAGTTTGGATGAAAATGGAGCGGGGAAAAAAAAATTCTAATTTCATGTCTTTTATTGATATAGATCGTAATTCCTATGAACCTGCGTATATGCAATTGGTTAATATAATCAAACAACAAATTGCTTCAGGTATATTTCGGCCTGGGGATCAATTGCCATCAGAATCTCAACTTTGTAGTCGATATCAGGTTAGCCCCATGACAGTAAGAAGAGCTATTAATATACTCATTGATGAAAAAATTGCAACTACTACTCAAGGAAGAGGAACTTTTGTACGGTCTATCAAGCTTGGCTCAGCTGCTTTTTATCTAAAGGGCTTGCAAGACTTTTTTATGGATAAAAAAACTACAGTTAAAATTCTTGAAGCCCGTATTGTGTTGGCAAACAAACGTATAATGCAAAAGCTAGATGTTCAACCAAAAGAAGCAGTAATTTATATTAGAAGATTACTACTTAAAGGCAATGAACCATTTTTCTATCATAAGGAATATTTAATATATGATCCAACTCGACCTATAGTTGAATCTGAATTAGAAGTAACATCGTTACGAGGACTTTTTAGTGGTTCGGGCTCTCCAGAATTTAAGAAAGGCGAATTAAGTATAGAGGCAACAGTAATCACTAATGAAGAGACCCAGGTGTTAGAAACAGAAGAAGGTTTTCCGGCTTTTCGTATTGAACACATTTTTTATGATTTTGATGAAAAACCAACTAGCTGGGGATGGTTCATTTGTAGGGGAGATAAATTACGCTTTACTACAACAGTAGGAATTCAGGATATATTTTGAGATTTATGGAGGGAATTAGCCGATGAAAAACGTGACAGCAAGGGAACAATTGATAAATAATATCGGAGACTTAAAGGAAGAAGCTGTGCGTGAATTAGTATTAAAGAGAATAGAATCTGGAGATGACCCATTACATATCATTGATGATTGTCAACGAGGGATGCGTTTAGTTGGAGAACGTTATGAGCAGGGGCAATATTATATAGCAGGGCTGATTATGGCTGGTGAGATATTTCGTCAAGTAACAGAGACTATACAACCTTTTCTTAGAAGCAATTCTTCCAATGGGTCCAATGGATGTATACTACTTGGAACTGTGCAAGGGGATATCCATGACTTAGGAAAAAATATCTTAAGCATACTTCTTACTTGCCATGGATTCAAGGTACATGATTTAGGTGTGGATGTAGCCCCCATAACATTTATAGAAAAGATTGGAGAGCTTCAGCCCAATATTGTTGGTCTTTCTGGATTATTGACAGTTTCTTATAAAAAAATGAAAGAAACAATAAACCTTCTAAATAAGGAAACGCAAGCCCACGGGGCCAAAATACCTATTGTTATTGGCGGTGGACAGATAAATCAACAAGTTGCAAGTTTGGTTGGGACCAGATTTTGGTGCAATGATGCAATTGAAGGAGTGCGAATTTGTCAACGTTTGATTGATGTCGACAAATAAATATAAATAAAAACAAATATTCTAAAAATTACAATGTATTGGTAATTGACAACTTATATATATAACTATATAATTTATATCAAGAATGTTTCTACTTTTCTGTAAACGGAATAACTTTAGTCTTTTAGAATAAGCTAGAAGGGAGGGTAGTGTAAATTAACTGAATATTATACAAAAAGGTAAAATTATCATATTTAGGGAGGATGCTATGTTAGATAAATTAGTTAGTGCTATTGTTGAGATGCGTGAGGAAGAAGCCATAAATATAGTTCAAGAGTTATTAGACCAAAATGTGGATCCCATAGCAATTCTGGATAATGCTCGTAAAGCAGTTGAGATTATCGGTGAAAAGTATGAAAAAGGCGAATTTTTTATGCCAGAATTGATTTTAACAGGGGAAATGCTGACCAAGATATCGGAATTGACAAAATCTAAGATGGTAGACGAAGTTGAAGAAGACGATAGCAAGTATATTGGAAAAGTGGTAGTTGGTACAGTACAGGGTGATATTCATGACATTGGCAAAAACATAGTAGCCTTTATGTTCGATATTAACGGTTTTAAGGTTCATGATCTTGGAGTGGACGTGCCAGCTTCCAAGTTTGTGGAAGCTATAAAGGAGCATAATCCTCAAATAGTAGGTATGAGTGCACTACTTACCTTAGCCTTTGATAAAATGAAAGACACAGTTAAAGCCATTGATGATGCAGGTCTAAGGGATAATGTAAAAATTCTTATAGGTGGGGCTCCTATTAATGACCAGATTAAGGAATATACTGGTGCCGATGGCTGGGGACAAGATGCTGTAGAAGCAGTTTCCATAGCTAAAAAGTGGATAGGGGGGAACTAATATGAAATTGACTGATAACTGGGAAAAGCTATCAGCACAAGAGAAGTATGAAGAAAGGTTTAAAAGATTTGCAAATCCTGCTATTAAATTTGCAAGCCCAGAAGTGGAAAAAGCATACAAGGATAGAGTTCAGATGCTTAAAGATGTAATAGAACTTAAAAAACCTTCAAGGGTTCCCATTGCTTTAGCAGTTGGTGCTTTTCCAGCATTTCATGCAGGCTTTACCCCAGAAGATATGATGTACGATTATGAAAAGCTTGGAATAGCTTATAAAAAGTTTAATAAAGAATTTGAAATTGATACACTTACTAGCGGTTTAACCGCGGGTCCAGGCAAGGTCTTTGAAATTTTAGATTATAAGTTGTATCAATGGCCTGGTGGAGGAGGATTATCTCCAGAAACTCCCTATCAATATGTTGAAAAAGAATATATGTTGGATGAAGAATATGACTTGCTTATAAATGACCCATCAGCTTACTGGATGCGTTACTATCTACCTCGTACATTTGGCGTTATGGCTCCGTGGGCAGCGATGACTTCATTTACAGATATCATAGAGCTTCCATTTGCAGGGCCATCCATGATTCCCTTTGGTATACCTGCGATTCAAGAATCACTTAAAAAGCTGATGCAGGCTGGGGATGCTGCTCTTGAGTGGATAGGTGCCATAGGAGCTATGGAAGGTGAGATTCAAGCTACCCAAGGACTTCCAGGATTTATGGGTGGTTTTGCAAAGGCACCCTTTGATACCCTAGGGGATACCATGAGAGGAACTCGCCCAATCATGCTGGACATGTTCCGTCGGCCCAAGAAGCTGTTAGAAGCTCTTGATAGACTTGTGGCACTAAACGTAGACATGGGTGTGCGGGCTGCTAATTCTAGTGGTGTACCAATAATCTTTATTCCGCTGCATAAAGGTGCAGATGGTTTTCTTTCAAGTAATGATTTTAACAAGTTTTATTGGCCAACTCTTAAGGCTGTCATATTAGGGTTAATAAACGAGGGGCTGGTCCCATATCTATTTGCTGAAGGCGGATACAACCAGAGGCTCAATGATATAATGGATTCAGATATTCCAGAAGGAAAAACAATGTGGCTCTTTGATACAACTGACATGGTTAGTGTAAAGAAAGCTCTGGGAGGCAAGGCCTGCTTTGGTGGTAACGTACCAGGCTCTATGCTAAAAGTTGGTACACCTCAGCAAGTAGAAGAGTATGTAAAGTTTCTAATGGAAAATGTTGCCCAAGATGGAGGCTTTATTTTAAGCAATGGATCGGTACTTGATGATGCTGAAGCAGATAATCTCCATGCAATGATTAACGCCGGAAAAAAATATGGAGAGTATAAGTAAGCTAGGGAATATAAAAATTATATACAATAAACGGCATCTACAGATGCCGTTTATTGTATGAGCTTTTAGGAGTGAACATAGATTATGACTAATGATGATTCTAAACAAGAGTCACCATATTATCGTTGGATAATCCTAGCTATAATGTGGTCTACAACGTTTATTTCAGTTTATGCACAATTTCAAGTGTCTGCTTTGGCATATAAGATTATTCCTGATTTAAACCTAACATCTGGAAATTTTGCTATGGTTCTTTTATCACCTATGCTGCCCGCAGTATTTTTTAGTATTGTTGCAGGTGCATTAGCAGACAGATTTGGTGTTAAAAGAGTAGTAGCAGTAAGCTTTGTTTTTTCAATAATTGGAACATATTACCGATATCTGGCTACTGATTTTTGGAGTTTTTTCCTTTTAATGTTCTTATCTGGGTTTAGTGTTGCACTTTTGAACGCAAATGTTTCCAAACTTGTTGGGGCATGGTTTCCTAGAAAACAAATTGGTACTGCCATGGGTATTTATTTTTCAGCGTTAGGATTTGGTATGGGTGCAACGCTAATTACAGCATCATTTTTTTCAACAGTTAAAAGTGCTTATACTACTGCGGGGTTAATCATGATTGTTGTGTTTATTTTGTGGATGATTTTTATAAAAAACAAGCCAGATGGAGCACCAGAATTGCCTTCTCAGCCAGTTCTTAAATATATAAGGATTGCTGCAAAAAGTAAGAGTATTTGGCTAGCAGGTTTAGCGCTGATGTGTTTTATGGGTGCAAATATGGCGTTTTTAGGTTTCTTGCCAAATGCATTAACTCAAGCACGTGGCATAGAACCGGGGCAAGCTGGTATTATGGCAGCCATGGTAACTTTAGGCACAATTCTTGGAAATATTATAGGTCCGTATATGGCTGATAGGATTGGTAGAATGAAACCTTTTCTTTCGCCTGTGGCTTTTTTGGGTGCAATTCTTATGTTTGCTTCTTGGATGACTCAAGGAATAAGCATGTGGGCAATTCTTCTCCTTCTGGGGATTTGCTTGGGAATTAGTACTCCGTTGTTAATGGCATTTCCAATGCTACTACCTGAAATAGGACCTATATATGCAGGAAGTGCTGGAGGGCTTTTAGCTACGTTACAATTAATTGGTGCTTTCTTTATTCCATCTATTATTATTGCACCTCTCGGAGGTGACAATTATACTATACTATTTGGGCTGAGTAGTTTGTTCCTACTGTTATTAGGCATTGTCGCATTATTTCTTCCTGAACTTGGCACCAAAGCTAGCAAGGAAGCGTAGGGACAGTTCTTTTACTTCCTTGTTCGTTAGTAGAAGAAAATAAATAGCGGAGGGTGCTGTTCACACTATCCTCCGCTATTTATTTTATATTGTTATTAATTAATTGTGTTTTAGAGAATTAGCTTTCATCAGCCAAAGCAGTAGAATTATTTTTATTTGGATATAAATAGCTAAATAAAACAAAGACTAGAGCACTTGAAAGCAAACCAAGAAATATTGGGTTTAACCCGAAGAAAGAAACATAGTTTTTCTCTACTAGAATTACACCTATACTTCCAACTACAATTGATGCCATTGCACCAGCCCAGCTCGCTTTTTTCCAGTAGTGTCCTACAACATATGGAATAAAGGAACCACCTGCTCTTAAAGTAAAGGAAAACATCAGCACTGTAATTATAGCTTGGGTACTTGTGAGTGCAACTATTGTTGATAGAGTTGCTATAACAACCATAGTTAACCGTGTTACATTTAATACTTGTTTATCAGTAGCTGATTTTTTCATATATATTTTATAAATGTCATTAGCAAAGATTGAACCGGCACCTAATAGGTTTGAGTCAGCACTTGACATTGTCGCAGAAATTATACCTGCAAACAGCAAACCTACAAGGACTGGAGGCATTATTTGAATAGCAAGAGTTGGAAGCGCATATCTTGCACCATGTTCCAATATAGCAGTAGCATCAATCATTCCATTTTGAACCATGGCTAAAGCCATTAGACCAAGGACTGTAGGAATAAAAGCATATATTAGATTAGCAAATGCCGCAAGCAAAGATCCCCAAAAGGCTGCCTTGCCATCTCTTGCAGCATAGTACCTAGCTACTGCTTCCTGACCAACTGCAAAGGATGCAGTATACATAACCACAAGACCTATTATAGTCCCCCAACCTATTTTCCCAGTAAAGCTTAACTGTTCAGCGGGAAGTGCTGCAACTACATTTCCCCAGCCGCCAACTGCATTTAGTGTGAAAGGAATTGCTAAAGCCATCCCACCAATTATCAGGAACATTTGAATAAAGTCGGTAATGGTAACACCCCATAACCCACCCATAACAGAATATATGGTTACAATAACTGAAACTATAAGAACTGCTTGGGTATAGGTTAGCCCAGTCATAACTGATAACACAACTGATGAAGCCATAATTTGAATTGCGGTTAAACCAATTAAAGGCAAAATCATAATAATTGCAGTAACAGTACCAGGTGCTTCTCCATAACGCCTTCTGAAATATTCAGGTACTGTTTTAACAAGCGCATCTCTAAGTTTTGGACCTATAAAAGCTAGAATGGTAAAAGTAATGGCCATTGTTAAAACATACCAGGCAGCACCCATTCCCCAGTCTCCATAAGCCATCTCCACAACACCTAGAGAACTGCCACCGCCTATCTCTGTAGCAGCTAGTGCACCAGCCACCATAAGCGGCCCTAGTCTTCTTCCGGCAACCATAAAGTCTTCATTTGTACTAATTTTCCTTGATGCATACCATCCGATAAATAACATTGCAGCTAAATAAACAATAACAATTGACATAACAATGGTATTCATAATGTCACCTCGCGATTTTTATGATGTGTATTTCCTTAGAGTATTTAATAATTCACCTCCAAACATTAGTATTGTTCATAGCAATTTACAATGTCTAGATGCCTAACCAAACACTGCAACAATGAAATGATAAACAACATAATAACATAACTTATGTAAATTTTAAAATAGATTTACAATATTCTATTTATTTATAATTTCTATTTTCTCAAAAGAAGGATTCTTAGAACTTATGAAGAATTAATTACAAAAGGCAGTAGATAAAATAATAAGATATAAATATGTTTTTGATTTTCGTATAATCCCAATAATATGGTTTGGGAGTTTCTACCGGGAACCATAAATAACCCGACTACGGAGGATTATTTCCTTCGTGGTGGGGTTTTTGTTTTTAAAATTAAGCCTAACTTAATTTTTCTAAGCCTTTTTAAGGTAAATTTATGATAGACTTATCCCTAAGTAGGAATTAAAATATATAAGAGAAATGTAAAGAATAGTTTTATACGGAGTGTATACGGAGGTGGTTGTAAAACCAGAATCTCATTAAGTGTACTAGGTCTTTACATGGAGCAAGAGGTAAATAAAAACATCGATCTAAAAAAGAGGGGGTTACAAGTAATGATTAAGTTTAAAAAAATGAGTATGCTTCTAGTATTAATTTTGGCATTAGGATTGGTTATTTCAGGTTGTGGTGGTCAAAATGCTGAGGAACCAGGAGTGGAAGAACCTCAGGCTGAGGAAGAAGAGTTTATAGTAGGATTTGTTTATGTTAGCCCTGCAGGTGATGGTGGTTATACTTACGCCCATGATCTTGGAAGAAAGTATTTGGAGGAAAATGTACCAGGAATAAAAACTGTAATTTATGAAGCTGTTGAAGAGGGTCCAGATGCTGAAAGAGTAATGACTGAGCTTGCAGAAAATGGAGCCAAGGTTATTTTTGCTACAAGCTTTGGTTACATGGATTACATGGCTAATGTTGCAGAACAATATCCAGATGTAGTATTTGAGCACTGCTCAGGTTATAAAACAGCAGATAATATGGCCACTTACTTTGGTAGAATTTATGAAGCAAGATATTTATCAGGTATAGCTGCAGGTATGAAAACCGAATCTAATAAAATAGGCTATGTGGGAGCTTTCCCAATTCCTGAGGTTGTTAGGGGAATAAATGCCTTTACATTAGGAGTTCAGTCAGTAAATCCAGATGCAACAGTAAATGTTGTATGGACAAACACTTGGTATGATCCAGGAACTGAGAAAGATGCAGCACTAAGTTTATTAGATATGGGTGCAGATGTTATTGCTCAGCACCAAGATACTCCTGGGCCGATGCAGGCTGCAGAAGAACGAGGCGCTTGGGGAATTAGCTATAACTCTGACATGACACATTTCGCTCCTAATGCTATTCTGACAGGTCCAGTATGGAATTGGGGACCATATTATGTAAGCACAGTTGAGTCTGTAATGGATGGAACATGGTCTACTCATGAATATTGGGGAACAATGGCTGAAGGTGCAGTAGGTCTTGCACCTTATAATGAAGATGTTATGACTCCTGAAATAATTGAAGCAGTTGAAGCTGCTAAGGCAGAAATTATTAGTGGAGACTTAGATGTTTTTGCTGGTCCCATCAATGATCAATCAGGTGCAGTAAAGGTTTCAGATGGAACCGCTATGACAGATGGCGAAAGACTTGGATTTGATTGGTTTGTGCAAGGTGTTGAGGGTGACATTTAAAAACTAAATTATGGTTGCTGGTGTAACGCCAGCAACCATTTTTATCCAAAAAGAAAATGCAAAATTCTTTTATTTCAAAAAAAGGAGGTAAGATATGCCTCAGAATCTACTTGTAGAAATGAATTCTATAACAAAAAAGTTTCCAGGAGTAATTGCAAATGATAATGTAAACTTTCAGGCAAGGGCTGGGGAGATACATGCCCTTTTAGGAGAAAATGGTGCCGGCAAAAGTACATTGATGAGTATTTTAACGGGGCTATACTCTCAAGATGATGGAGAAATTTCTATCAAGGGCCATTCTGTAAAAATAGCTTCACCAAAGGAAGCGATTGAGCTAGGAATAGGAATGGTACACCAGCATTTCCGCCTTGTTCATCCATTTACAGTAGCTGAGAATATTATTCTTGGCAAGAAAAGTGTTGGATTATTTATTGATAAAGAAAAAGTGGAGCAAGAAATAGAGGATATATCCAAAAAGTTTGCTCTTAAGGTAGAACCAAAGGCTAAGGTTTGGCAGTTATCTGTTGGTGAACAGCAAAGAGTAGAAATAGTAAAGATGCTTTATCGTGGTGCTGAAATACTGATTTTGGATGAACCGACAGCAGTTTTAACGCCACAAGAGGTCAAAGAACTTTTTAGAACCCTTAGACAAATGGCGCAGGAAGGCAAAGCTGTTATTATAATAACTCATAAACTAAATGAGGTTATGGAAGTGGCAGATCGGATTACCGTCTTACGAGGTGGAAAATCCATCTCAACTGTTAATAAGGTAGATACTGATAAAAAAGAACTCACTAAAATGATGGTAGGAAGAGAACTAATGCCTCAGACAGATAAGAAACCAGCAACAACAGGTGAGGTAGTGCTAGAATTAAATAATGTTACTTGTCTAAGCGATAAAGGTTACCCTGCATTGAAGGACATACAGCTTCAAATTAGAGGCGGGGAAATTATCGGTATAGCAGGTGTGGCGGGGAACGGACAAAAAGAATTAGCAGAGGTCATAACAGGACTTCGTGAAGTTACAGGTGGTTCAATTAAAATTGAAAATAAGGATTATACAAATGCTACTCCAAGGGAAATTATTGAAGCAAAGGTGGCATATATTCCAGAGGATAGAGTAGGTATGGGTTTAGTACCAAACCTATGCTGCACAGAGAATGTAATTTTAAAAAACTATAGGCATAAGCCTGTATGTAATACTCTCTTTATTGATAACAAACATGCCAAGGAGCAAGCTGGTAAACTCGTAAAAGACTTTAATGTAAAATCTGCTGGTATAGACAAGCCTGTCAAACTAATGTCTGGTGGAAACTTACAAAAGCTTTTATTTGCAAGAGAGATGTCAAGTGAACCGAAGCTTATAGTTGCGGTGTATCCTGTGAGAGGGTTGGATGTAAGTGCAATAGAGGCTGTTCATGAGATACTTTTAGCCCAAAGAGAGTCAGGAACTGCTATTTTGTTCATATCTGAAGATTTGGATGAGATTTTTAAAATGTCCGATAAGATTGCAGTAATGCATGCGGGAGCTATTATGGATATAAAGGCTGTCGAAGAAACCAATGTAGAAGAAGTAGGAATGTTAATGGCAGGAAGCAAACTGGACCAGGAGGTAAATAGCAATGAGTAAATCTAACAAGATTGGTACAGTTTCTTTGAAATTTGAAAAAAGACTAATCCCATCTAAAATTGTAACTATTGTTGTTCCGATTATATCTATAATCTTAGCCTTTCTTGCTGGCGCAATTTTTATATATCTTACTGGTTACAAGCCTATAGAAGTCTATCAAGTTATGTTAAAGGGTGCCTTTGGCTCGAAGTATGGCATTTCAGAGACAATGATTAAGGCAATTCCATTGACATTAACTGGTCTAGCTGTATCAATTGCCTTTAGAATGCAGCTGTGGAATATTGGCGCAGAAGGACAGCTCTATATAGGTGCCTGGGCTGCTAGTTATGTAGCACTTTTTATGCCTGGACTTCCTGGGTTCTTGGTACTTCCAACAATGTTGCTTTTTGGTTTTGTAGGGGGTGCTTTTTGGGGACTATTACCTGCTATTCCTAGAGCACTTCTTGATGTGAATGAAACAATCACGAGTCTTTTACTAAACTATGTAGCTATATTATGGGTTTCCTTCTTTGTATATGGCTCATGGAAAGATCCAGCAGGATTTAACTTTCCGTTAACTGCACCCTTTTCAGATGCTGCTACTCTTTCAAAGATTGCAGGTACAAGGGTTCATACGGGTATATTTATTGCACTAATACTTGCGGTGGTTATTTATTTCTTATTAAAAAGAACCAAATGGGGATATGAGATAAGGGTAATTGGAGAGAGCCAGAATGCTGCACGTTATGCAGGTATGGATATCAAACGAAATATTCTGCTGGTTCTTGCACTTAGTGGTGGATTGGCAGGAATTGCTGGGATGGTAGAAGCTGCAGGTCTGACTCATAGGCTGCAGCCGATAATGTCACCAGGCTATGGATATACAGCCATTATTATCGCTTGGCTATCTAAACTTAATCCATTTGCTATTGTGGTTGTTTCCTTCTTATTTGGAGGCTTGGTTGTGGGAGGACAGTCCGTTCAGTCCATTGGTTTACCAATAACAACTTCGAATATGATTCAGGGCTTAATATTATTCTTTGTACTAGGCGGGGAAGTATTCTACCGTTATAAAATAAGGGTTAAAAGAAGCACTAAAACCAATGAAAAAGGGGGGCAGTCATAATGGATTACTCAGTATTACTCATTACAGTTTTGACTGCTGCTATTGCTACTGGAACTCCCATTCTATATGCTGCATTAGGAGAAATTTTGGCAGAAAGAACAGGCGTATTAAACTTGGGAATTGAAGGAATGATGTTAGTAGGTGCAGTTATGAGCTTTATGGTAGCTATAAATACCGGAAACCCTTGGATAGGTTTATTAGCCGGTATGGTAGCAGGTGGTGCTGTAGCAGCCATACACGCATTCCTTTGTGTATCACTCAAGGCCAATCAGGTAGTAAGCGGTCTTGCCCTAACAATATTTGGCACAGGATTTAGTGGCTTTATTGGTAAGTCCCTTATTGGAATTCCTGCGCCTCAAACATTTACAAAGATTGCAATTCCATATTTAAGTGATATCCCATTTTTAGGAACAATATTATTTAGACAAGATGCTTTAGTGTATATAAGCTATTTACTAGTGCCACTATTATGGTTCTTTATATATAGAACTAATGCAGGTCTAAAGATGAGATCAGTAGGCGAAAATCCAGGAGCAGCTGATTCTTTGGGAATTAATGTGTTTGCTATCAGATATACGTATGTAATCATAGGTGGAGTATTTTCAGGTATTGCAGGTGCGTACCTTGCCTTGGCATTTGCACCTACATGGTTAGAAAATATGACAGCAGGTAGAGGTTGGATAGCAGTTGCATTGGTGATATTTGCCACATGGAACCCTTCTAGAGCAGTAATAGGGGCATATCTCTTCGGTGGAGTATCAGCATTAGCCTTTAGGCTACAAGCCATTGGTGTAGCTTTTCCGGCTTACTTCCTTAGTATGCTCCCATATTTATTTACAATTGCAGTTCTTATTTTTGCTACTAGACAAACCCAAAAGAATAGGATTGGTGCTCCAGGAGCATTAATGCAGGCTTATGATAGGGAAGATAGATAGATAGAAGGTACTGTTTTCTGTAGAAAGGAGACATTATATATAGTGAAGATACTTTTCAAAGGACCTACTATAGTAACGATGAATCCACAAGAGGCCGTTTTTCAAGGCAATGTATTAGTTGACAACAATCGTATTGCATATATAGGAAATGAAGAGCCACATGCTGATAGAGTAATTTATGGAGAAGGAAAGTTGTTGATACCAGGACTTATACAGACTCATGTTCATCTTTCTCAAACCCTATTTCGGAGTCAGGCAGATGATCTTGAACTATTAGACTGGTTAAAAAAGCGAATCTGGCCACTTGAGGGTGCTCATGATGCAGAAAGCTTATATCAATCTGCTCTTCTAGGAATATCAGAGTTACTACTAGGAGGTACTACTTCTCTTGTTGATATGCAGACTGTTCATCATACTGATGCTGCTGTTCATGCAATTGCTGAAAGTGGTATCAGGGCAACCACAGGAAAGGTTATGATGGACCATGGTGATGATGTTCCTGGTACATTAATACAGTCAACTAATGATGCTATTCAGGAAAGTGTAGACTTACTTGAAAAATGGCACGGCAGGGAAAACGGCAGAATACAATATGCCTTTACTCCAAGATTTGTAGTATCTTGTACTGAAGAACTTCTGAAAGAAGTAGTCGCCTTAAGTGAAAAATATAGAGTTAGGGTGCATACCCATGCTTCTGAAAATAAAGGGGAAATAGAAATTGTTGAGAGGGAAAGGGGTATGAGGAATGTCTTATATCTAGACCATATAGGTATGGCTGCTCCTAACCTGATATTAACTCACTGCATTTGGCTTAATGATGAAGAAATGGATGTTCTTGAGAAAAGGGATGTAAAGGTTGCCCATTGCCCAACTTGCAACATAAAATTATCCTCAGGAATAGCTCCTATACCAGAAATGTTAAAAAGGGGCATTACAGTCTCATTGGGTGCAGATGGCTCTCCTGCTAATAACAACCTAGATGTCTTTCAAGAAATGAAAATGGCTGCATTAATCCAAAAACCTCTCCATGGGCCAACAATAATGCCTGCCAAGGAAGTATTCAAAATGGCTACATTAGGTGGTGCTAGAGCTATGGGCTTAGAACAGGAGATTGGTTCCATTGAGGTAGGGAAGAAGGCTGATTTAGTAATGATTTCTTTGGATGAGCCTCACCTCAACCCTGTAGCCGGAGTTAATCCATATTCACTTCTTGTATATTCAGCCAGGGTATCTGATGTAAATCTATCAATGGTAGATGGTAAAATATTAATGGAAAATAGAGAGCTAAAGACTATAGATAAAGATAAGGTAGTTAAACAGAGCAATGAAATTCTTAAGAAGATAAAGAAAAGAGCAGGGATATCATAAAAGCAAAGATATTAAGATATCCACTATATGATATGACATAATGATATGAAAAAATAAATCAATGTAGGATTAACTGCGAATTCCAATGGATAAGCGCAGTTTTCTTTTTTCTATGGGCAACATTGGCTATGGAATATAGAATTTTATCAATATTCAAAAAAAGTTCTGTAAAATAGAAGGAATTTTTTGTTTTACATAGAATAGTATAAGAAAGAAAAATGTTAGACAATCTATCAATCTATCAATCTATCAATCTATCAATCTATCAATCTTGTGGCGTTAAAAATTGAATTACTTTCTTTTTGGGGATTATTAATGCGTAGACCTTGAGGTAGTTAAAAAGAAGAACAAATGATGGAATATTAAACCCCGGGGAAAAGTTAACTTCTGAGCCCGAGCTTGTAGAAATTCATGGAGTTAGTAGAGGTACTTTAAGAGAGGCTCTTACAAGTCTTTAAAAACAGCGGTGATTATCTCTAGAAAACATGGAAGAGGGCTTTTGTTAAGAGAAATCCGTCCAAAGTAGCAGTAGCAGCAGGAATAGAAAAATTAGAGAGTCTTGAGAGCTTGCGTCTTTCGTATGGGATACCAGTAATCTATTGCTATGATATAGTCCATGGAGTTCTTATTGATAAACAAAAATTACCTGAATTAATAGAATTATCAGAAATATGATAAGAAAGAAAAACACTTTAAGGGGGAAAGACAATGGAAAAAGAAGAAACCATGGTTGGTCAACCGACTACTACTGTAAAAGCAGTATATGATGTTGACGATAAGCCACCGCTAAAGGAAGCCGTTCCACTCGGTTTGCAGCATGTCTTAGCAATGTTTGCGGGAAACGTAACAGTACCAATAATCATTGCTGGTGTGCTTGGTCTTACCATAGGTGAAAGAGCATTTTTAATTCAATGTGCAATGCTTGTGGCTGGCCTTACAACTCTTGTGCAGGCAAATAAAATTGGACCTGTAGGTGCCAATCTACCAATTGTAATGGGTACTAGTTTCGGTTTTGTTCCTACATCAATTGCTATTGGTGGTGCTTATGGATTATCTGGAATCCTTGGAGCTGCATTTATAGGAGGTTTATTCCAGGCGGTATTAGGCTTCTTTTTGAAGACATTAAGAAAGTATTTTGTTCCTGTTGTAACTGGTACTGTATTATTAACAATTGGTTTATCACTAATGCCCACAGGTATTAATTACTTTGCAGGCGGTGTAGGTGCCGCAGATTTTGGCTCTTTTTCTAATCTATTTTTAGGATTTCTTGTTTTAGCAATAGTTATATTTTGTAATCAGTTTCTAAAGGGATTTGCTAGCATGTCGGCCATATTGATAGGAATAGTTGTTGGTTACTTAGTGGCTATACCAATGGGTAAGGTTAGCTTCGCAGCAGTAGGTGAAGCAGCATGGTTTTCAATTCCAACGCCCTTTGTGTATGGAATGACCTTCCATTGGTCAGCAATTGCAGCAATGTTAATTATGTTTATAGTAACCACAGTTGAAACAGTAGGAGATATATCTGGTATTACTGTAGGTGGTGCAGGTAGAGAAGCTACTGACAAAGAATTATCAGGCGGTATTATAGCAGATGGTTTATCAAGTAGTTTTGCCGCAATCTTTAATGCACTTCCAAACACTTCATATAGCCAAAACGTAGGGATTGTATCCTTTACAGGTGTTATGAGTCGCTGGGTTGTTACAATAGGTGCGTTTTTCTTGATAGCTGCAGCCCTTTTCCCGAAATTGGGAGCTTTAATAGCGGTAATGCCTCAAAGCGTACTTGGAGGAGCAGCTGTAATTATGTTTGCAATGATAGCAACTTCAGGTATTGTATTGATTACTAAGAGTGCACTTAACCGTAGAAATCTTCTTATCGTTGCAGTTTCTTTGGGATTAGGATTAGGATTAGGATCTGTACCTGATGCACTTCAGTTCTTTCCAGAGTCAGTTAAACTAATATTTGCCGGTTCAGGAATAGTAGTTGCTGCATTAGTTGCGTTATTCCTTAATATCATACTTCCAGAAGATACTGGTAGAAATGCTTAAAGTCCACAAAAAGTGAACTCGTCATCCCAATAAAGTATTATGGATAAAGGTAACTTGAATATTAGAAAAAAGAAACTGTGATTGTGCCTTCTTCATTCTGGCCAATCGCAGTTTCTTTTTTGTACTATCAGAAAGCATAAGTTCAAACAAGGTAGATAGTATTCTCAAAGACTAAGTCCTCAGCCTCCGTCTAAGGACTTGGCGCACCTTAATTGATAATAAATAATGGCAAAGTTAATAATAAAAATAGATTTTTTTTAATTTTTAAGAAGGAATCATTCATTCTATATAGAATATAGTAACTATAGAAAGTTGTTAGACAATCCATCAATCAATCAATAAAACAATAAGTCGATATGGCAATAAAACTGGGTTTCTTGCTTTAAAACAGAATTACTTTCCTTTGGGGGTTTGTTAATGCGTAGACCGTTATATCTTGAGGTAGCTGATGAGATAAAAAAAAGAATAGATGACGAGATATTTAAACCAGGGGAAAAGTTAACCTCTGAACCAGAACTTGCGGAAATTCTTGGGGTGAGTAGGGGTACCTTAAGAGAGGCTCTTACAAGTCTTGAAAACAGCGGTATTATCTCTAGAAAACACGGTAGAGGAGCTTTTGTTAATCAGAATCCGTCCAAAGTAGTAGCGGGAATAGAAAAATTAGTTCCTTTAACTAAATCAATACGGCAGTCAGGACATATTGCTGAGGATAAGGTTCTATCAGTTCATGAAACTGTACTGAACGAAGAGACAGCTAAAATGTTGAATCTGGATGAAGGTTCAGTGTGTTATGAAATTGAGAGCCTGCGTCTTTCAGATGGGATCCCAGTTATCTATTGCTTTGATATAGTTCCCGGCTTTGTCATTGATAATGACAAAGATTATTTGAAACTGAGATATAAATGTGAATCATTAGATGAATTCTTTGATAAATATACCAAGTATAAAACCAATAAATATATTTCTACTGTTAATGCAGTTTTACCTCCATCAAAGGTGTCACGTCTACTTGAAGTAAGAGGAAATATACCAATGATTTACCTTGAAGGTTTCATGTATGATGAACAAGGAATTCGCATAAATTATGGCTATCAGTATTATAGAGGGGATAAATATCAATTTAAGTTAGTTAGAAGTAAATAGAATCTATTAAAAGGATCAGAGTGGGTAAAATAATCATGGGTATTGGAAGATACAACTAGCCTTTAAAGATGTTATTTTATTGCAAAAGAATTGTCAGAGATGATGATGAACCATATTAAAACATATTAAGGAGGCAAAAGAAATGGAAAATGATGAAACAATGGTTGGTCAACCAACTACTACTGTAAAAGAAGTATACGGTGTGGATGACAAGCCACCACTAAAGGAAGCTATTCCACTAGGTTTACAGCATGTGTTAGCAATGTTTGCGGGAAACGTAACAGTACCAATAATCATTGCTGGTGTACTTGGTCTTACCATAGGTGAAAGAGCATTTTTGATCCAATGTGCAATGCTTGTGGCAGGTCTTACAACACTTGTACAGGCAAATAGAATTGGACCTGTAGGAGCGAATTTACCTATTGTTATGGGTACAAGCTTCGGTTTTGTTCCCACATCAATTGCTATTGGTGGTGCTTATGGATTATCTGGAATTCTTGGTGCTGCATTTATAGGAGGTTTATTTGAGGCAGTATTAGGTTTCTTTTTAAAGACATTAAGAAAGTATTTTGTTCCTGTTGTTACTGGTACTGTTCTATTAACAATTGGTTTATCTTTAATGCCTACAGGTATTAATTACTTTGCTGGTGGTGTAGGTGCCGCAGATTTTGGATCATTTTCCAATCTATTTTTAGGATTTCTTGTTTTAGCAATAGTTATATTTTGTAATCAGTATCTAAAGGGATTTGCTAGCATGTCAGCCATATTGATAGGAATAACTGTTGGTTATCTAGTGGCTATTCCAATGGGTAAGGTTAACTTTGCAGCAGTAAGTGAAGCAGCATGGTTTTCAGTTCCAACGCCCTTTGTGTATGGAATGACCTTCCATTGGCCTGCTATTGCAGCAATGCTAGTTATGTTTATAGTAACCACAGTTGAAACAGTAGGGGATATATCTGGTATTACTGTAGGTGGTGCCGGTAGAGAGGCAACTGACAAGGAATTATCAGGTGGTGTTATAGCTGATGGTTTAGCCAGTAGTTTTGCAGCAATCTTCAATGCACTTCCAAACACTTCATATAGCCAAAACGTAGGGATTGTATCCTTTACAGGTGTTATGAGTCGATATGTTGTTACTATAGGTGCGTTTTTCTTGATAGCTGCCGCTCTTTTTCCAAAACTAGGTGCTTTAATAGCGGTTATGCCTCAGAGTGTACTTGGGGGAGCAGCTATAATTATGTTTGCAATGATAGCTACTTCAGGCATTGTATTGATTACTAAGAGTGCACTTAACCGTAGAAATCTTCTTATTGTTGCAGTTTCTTTGGGATTAGGATTAGGGTTAGGATCTGTACCTGATGCACTTCAGTTTTTTCCAGAATCAATTAAGTTGATATTTGCTGGGTCTGGCATAGTGGTTGCTGCATTAGTTGCGTTATTCCTTAATATCATACTTCCAGAAGATAAAGGCAGGAATGCATAAGCTTATATAAGCATAAGAATTTGTTCTTAGGCAAAGCTTATATAGCTTTGCCTAAGTCAATTATAATAATACAACTAACAAATTACAAAGCAGGGGGATTGATTAAATGAACATAGACTTTCAAAAAATTATGGAAAAGGCTGATGAATATAAGCCCGAAATGTCGAGATTTCTAAGAGATTTAATCGCAATACCAGGTGAAAGCTGTAAAGAGGAACTAGTAATTAAGCGTATTGTTGAAGAAATGGAAAAGGTTGGTTTCGACAAGGTTGAAGTAGATCCCATGGGAAATGTTTTGGGATATATAGGCCATGGGAAACATGTAATTGCAATGGATGCTCATATTGATACTGTGGGTGTTGGAGATATAGCTAATTGGGAATATGATCCTTACGAAGGCTATGAGGATGATGAAATTATTCTCGGACGGGGTGCTTCTGACCAATTAGGTGGTATGGCTTCCATGGTTTATGCTGGTAAAATTATTAAAGATCTAAACTTGGAAGGTGACTACACATTAGTCGTTACTGGAACTGTACAGGAAGAAGACTGTGATGGTTTATGCTGGCAATATATTATTAATGAGGATAAATTGAAACCTGAATTTGTGGTGATCACAGAGCCTACCTCTCTTAATATCTACAGAGGGCATAGAGGTAGAATGGAGATAAAGGTTAGCACAAAAGGGATAAGTTGTCATGGTTCAGCTCCAGAAAGAGGGGACAATGCGATTTATAAGATGGCACCAATTATAACAGAGCTAAGAGCATTAAATGAAAACCTTTTGGATCATGATTTTTTAGGAAAAGGAACACTAGCCATATCAGAAATTTTCTTCAGTTCTCCATCTAGGTGTGCTGTTGCCGATAGTTGTACTATTTCTGTAGATAGAAGATTAACAGCCGGTGAAACTTATGAATATGCACTTCAACAAATTAGAAATCTACCTGCTACCAAAGCAGCAAATGCCCAAGTGGAAATGTATGATTATAAAAGAGAATCATATACCGATTTGGTATATCCAACAAAATCTTATTTTCCAACCTGGTTAATAGAGGAAGACCATCCTGCCACTAAAACTTTAGTGGAGAGTTTTGAAGGGTTATTTAATAGCAAGCCACTAGTTGATAAATGGACATTTTCAACAAACGCAGTATCAATTATGGGTAGATTTGGAATACCATCTATAGGGTTTGGTCCTGGTGCAGAAAAGGAAGCACATGCTCCCAATGAAAAAACCTGGAAGAGTGAGTTAGTTAAAGCTGCAGCAATGTATGCAGTTATCCCAACAATATATACTGACAAATATGCTGACGAAATGCCCGATAATACACAAAATCTTATTAACGATAAATAATTTAATAAAATGGAGGATTTAAATGAAAACACAATTTAGAGGTAAACACTTGATAACTTTACAAGAGTGGACAAAAGAAGAGATTGATACGTTGTTAGATGTGTCCTATGAAATGAAGAGAAATCATGCCATGGGGATACCAACTCCTTACCTTCAGTACAAAACCATGTTTCTAATGTTCTTTGAACAGTCAACAAGAACAAGAAATTCCATGGAAGCTGGTTTTGCACAGCTTGGTGGTCATGCTAATTATCTAGATACTAGCACAATGCAGATTTCTCATGGAGAAGTTGGCAAGGATACTGCTACTATCCTATCAAGCTATGGTGATGCTATTGCCTGCAGAAATTGTTTCTGGGAGGTGGGCAATAAATACTTAAGAGAGTTAGCTGCCCATTCTAGAGTGCCAATTATTAATATGCAGTGTGACTTATATCACCCATTACAAGGAATTGCAGACTTAATGACTATGCAGGAGAAAAAGAAGGATTTAAGGAAACTTAAAGTTTCAATTATTTGGGCTTATGCTAAGAGTCATAAGAAGCCCATTTCTGTTCCATTATCCCAGGCACTTCTTTTCCCAAGGTACGGAATGGATGTATGCTTAGCACATCCTGAAGGCTATCCACTTCCTGATTGGGTCATTGAACAAGCAAAAGAAAATGCAAGAAGACATGGTGGTTCATTTACAGTAACTAATAATGAAGCTGAAGCCTATAAGGATGCAGATATAGTTATACCTAAAAACTGGGGTAGTTGGGTTACAAATCAAAGTGATGCAGTAGTGGATGATCAATTAGAAGCTAACAAGAGCTGGATTTGTACTGAGGAAAAAATGGCAATGGCTAATGATGATGTTATTTATTTACATGCTTTACCTGCAGATAGAGGAAATGAAGTTGTTGATTCAGTTCTCGATGGTCCGCACTCAGTAGTGTTTGATGCAGCTGAGAATAGATTGCATACTTCCAAAGCAGTCATGGCACTAACAATGAATGGTCGCTAAAAAAGTTATAGGGTAAAATTTAGATAAAAGAGTAAAAATAGGGGGCATAAAAACTCCCCTATTTTTACCATTTGAAGATGTAGCATTATTAAATATTGAAAGTGGGTTAGCGGATATGAAAAATGTAAAGCATCTCCGTTGTGTTAAGTGTAATAAAACATTTACTGTGGAGCCAGGACTTTATACTTGTAAAGAATGTGGTCCCACAGGCATTCTAGATGTTGTTTATGATTATGACTATATTGCAAGCCGCCTTAATAAAAGAATCCTTTCGGAGAATAAAGAAAATAGCATGTGGAGATATGTGGAGCTTCTTCCCGTTGAACCAGATGGTCCGAGACCACCTTTGAGGGTCGGGTGGAGTCCATTATATCGAGTTCAAAGACTTGGGGAGCAATTCGGATTTTCTAACTTATATTTAAAGGATGATGGACTGAATCCAACGGCTAGTTTGAAAGACAGGGCGTCAGCTATCGCTGTAGCTAGGGCTTTAGAGGAAGGCTATGATACAGTTGCTTGTTCTTCGACGGGAAATGCAGCATCATCATTAGCTGGAAGTGCAGCTGCAGCAGGACTAAAAAGTGTAATATTTGTACCAGGCAGGGCTCCACAAGGTAAGGTTGCCCAGTTAAAGATCTTTGGAGCAATAGTGATTAGTGTTCAAGGGAGCTATCAAGAAACATTTGAGCTATCAGCCCATGCCATTGCAAAATATGGTTGGTATAATAGAAATGCAGCCATAAACCCATTCCTAGTGGAAGGGAAGAAGACCGTTTCTTTGGAAATTGCAGAACAATTAAACTGGGAAATGCCTGACTGGATAGCAATATCAGTTGGCGATGGATGTACAATAGCAGGTGTGTGGAAAGGTTTTAAGGATCTTCAGGAACTAGGATTCATTTCCAAGATACCCAAGATCATTTCGGTGCAGGCTGAAGGTTGCTATCCTATTAATAGGGCCTTTACCCTAGATAAAGGGTTTGAACCAATGGAGGAAAATACCATAGCGGATAGTATTGCAGTTGGCGTGCCCAGAAACCCTGAGAAGGCAGTATGTGCAATTAGAGGATCAAAAGGTATAGCAGTAAATGTTTCAGATGATGAAATACTTGAAGCTATGAGGAATATAGGCAACTTTGCAGGAGTATTTGGAGAACCAGCTGGGGTAACAGCCTTTGCAGGTGTTAAGAAAGCTGTAGCTAAAGGATTAGTTGACCCTAAGGAAACTATAGTGTGTTGTATTACAGGCAATGGATTGAAGGATGTTGCAAATGGCATAAAAGCAGCAGGTGAACCAATTAAGATTTCACCAAGCTTGGAGGACCTTGAAAAAGTGTTAACATCAGTTACTAATATAGGTACAGGTAAGTAAGGCATAACCGAACATCGTTGAGGAGGAATTGGTATGGGAAAAACTATTGTGGTTGCATTAGGTGGAAATGCCATATTACAGCCAACGCAAAAAGGAACATTTGAAGAGCAAATGATAAATGTAGAAAAAACGTGTCTCCATATTGTGAAATTGATTAAGGAAGGGTATAAAGTCATCATTACCCATGGAAATGGACCACAGGTGGGAAATATTCTAGTACAACATATGGAGGCCAGGAACAAAGTACCATCAATGCCTCTTTTTGTGTGTGGTGCAGAAAGTCAGGGTCTTTTAGGATACATGATTACGCAAACCATGACAAATATTCTCCGTAAAGAGGGGATAAACAAGCAGGTTTGTACGATTCTTACCCAGGTAATGGTTGATAAAAATGATCCTGCATTTGAAAACCCAACAAAACCTGTAGGAGCATTTGTATCTAAAGAAGAGGCAGAAGAGATAATGTCTCAGACTGAAGAAAAATGGATAGAGGATAGTGGTAGGGGTTGGAGAAAGGTGGTTTATTCTCCTAAACCTAAGAAGATTGTAGAGCTTGCAATCATCAAAGCGCTTGTTGACCAAGGAAATATTGTTATTGCTGGTGGTGGTGGCGGCATACCTGTTATTGAAGAAGATGGGGAATTAAAAGGTGTAGAAGCTGTAATTGATAAGGATAGTGCAGGAAGTCTTTTAGCCCAACAAATGGGTGCTGACCTGTTCATGGTACTTACTGATGTAGCCCAGGTAGCTATAAACTTCGGGAAACCAAATCAGAAGAACCTTGATATTGTCACAACAGATCAAGCAAGACAATATCTAAAAGAAGGGCAATTTGGAAGTGGCAGTATGGGCCCTAAGGTTGAAGCAGCTGTAGCTTTTGTTGAAAGAGGCGGTAGTTCAGTAATAGCTTCACTTGAAAAGCTTGGAGAAGCTGTTCAAGGTACTGCTGGAACAAGGTTTGTTAAAGAATAATATGACCAACTTTAACTAATTTACTAGTTACCTTTAGATATTAGTTAATTGTAAATAAGCATATAGAAAAAAATTATAAAATTTGATAGGAGAGATTTTGATGTCTAAACAAAAGATTCCTTTTGGTCCAACTTATGAAGAGATGCTTCACCCAGAAAAAATATCCCCAGAAATCAGAGAAAAAGCTTTAAAAGCTAAAGCAGAAAATGAACTGGACCCAATTAATCTCTTTAATATTAGCTGGAAAAACGAAAAAAATGAAGTTAATAAAATTGTACTTCCAAAAGAATTAACAGGTGTTGACGCTAATATAGTCGTTATGCTTGGGACTCCTTTTCCATCTGGTTCTCACAAAGTAGGACCAGCATATGCTACTTTAATGGAAGGATGTGTAGATGGGGATATTATTCCTGGTGAACACACAATATTGGGTCCTTCTACAGGAAACTTTGGGATTGGTGTTGCGTATATTTGTAACCTGATGGGTTATGAAGCAGTTGTAATCATGCCTGATAATATGAGTAAGGAAAGATACGAAAGAATCGAAAAATATGGTGCTAAGCTTGATTTAACACCTGGGACAGAGTCCGATGTTATTCTTA
>LOER01000041.1 GCA_001515945.1 Desulfitibacter sp. BRH_c19 | reverse complement strand
TAGAGGAACTAAAAAGTGTGGGAGCGATACCTCAGATTGCTTGGGAACCAAACGATGGCTTAGATGCTGTGCAGGATGACGAATACCTTCGCAGCTTTGCAAAGGATGCAGCAGCGAGTAATGTACCTATTTTTCTACGTTATGGCTCGGAAATGAATGGAAATTGGAGTGCCTATCATGGTGACCCTGATAAGTATATAGAAAAATGGCGTCTGGTTCATCAGGTTATGAAGGAAGAAGCCCCTAACGTGGCAATGGTATGGACAGTCTTCACCTTTCCGCAGGCTAATATAAAGGATTACTATCCAGGAGATGACTATGTGGATTGGGTCGGTGTAAATATATATAATGTTGTGTACCACAACAACGATATTAATGACTATGCTGCAGATGAGGATCCGTTAGAACTGTTAGACTATGTATATCAATCATTTAGTGACCGTAAGCCAATACAAATCTCCGAGTGGGGAGTAACACACTATACAGTTACTGATGGCAATTATTATATTGATTGGGCACAGGATAAGATGTTAAGAATGTATAATGGATTAATGGACAGGTATCCTAGGGTAAAATCTGTCTATTATTTCAATGTAAACAACCTAGCTAATGCACCTGTAGATAGAAGAATTAATAACTATTCATTAACAGCTAATGAAGTAATACTTGATACATACAAACAGGTTATAAGTGATGACTATTATCTATCCGAGTTTTTGGATAATACTGTAGATATTATGGTAGAGGGTAAGAGTGTAGAGCTATCATCCTATCTAATTGTAGATGGTGATAAAGTTTATGTACCATTAGGACCTGTTCTAGAAAGTCAGGGGATAAAGCCGTCTTTTGATTTGGGAAAAATTGAGTTTAAATGTAAGGATTACCCCGGTGCGGTGAGCTTAACTATTGGGACAAAAGAGACAACCATTAATGGGGAAAAAATTGTGCTTTCATCAAACCCTTTTATCCATCAAGATAGAATATATATGAACCTAAGTGATTTGCAAATAATTTTGCCCTATACAGTAGAACTATCCCGAGAGGTAGTATATCAAAAACAGCCTTTTCAAGGATTTATAGTGTCTGACCAGGAGCCGTTAGAAATATTTTATCCCAAATGTATATCACTTAATGGTGTGACTATGATAAGTATTAGAGATGTAGCTGATCTGTTTGCCTGGAGGATTAAGTGGAATAAGGATGATAACAAACTGATAATTGACTCTCAAATTGGCGAGAGACATTTGACTATTGGAGACAGTACAGTTCAGACACCAAATGGTATCAAAGAACTGAGCAATGCACCAATTAACCATAGTGGCGTAACATATGTAGGAATAGATGACATTAATAATTTATTTGAAATATCAATTGAAATAGTGTTATAAGCAGCAAAATAAGAACAGCCTCTTGCGGACCATTTTACGTTTCTAATCCGTAAGGGGCTGTTTTTCTTAATTCAAATTGTTCTGTTGCATATATTGCTGTATACCTTCTCCATGCTGCTGCTCTTCCTTTTGGATGTGATTAAGGGCTTGACGGGCGCTGCTGTCATTAAACTGAAAGATTGTATCATCATAACTGCCGGAAACAAACTTTTCAGTCATCAACATATCCTGGCATAATGCTGCATCATCTGCATTGCCCATTGCACCTTGCATTTTTCCCTGCCCACCTGCTTGATATCCCGTAGATTGATTGGTAGCCTGCTGATTTTGTTGCTGAGACATTTGTGGAACCTGACCATTTAAAATTTGATTTACAGTATCCTTATGCTGTTGTTCCTGCTTAGCGTATGTTTGAAAAAGCTGCTTCAATTGTGGATCTTGCACTTGGTTTGCATACTGATTGTACTTTTGAATACATATTTCCTCATGCTTTTTTTGATCTTGTAACAGCATTCTCTCTTTCTGAGATAGTTGTACTGGCACTAATATCACCTCCTATCTCTATTTTTGGATTACTATAATTAAATTATTCACTTTCTCATAAAGACAATCAAATGTTCCATCCAAACGATACTTTTACAAGGGCAGAACTAGCAACAGTCCTTGCAAAAACCCTAGATACCCTAGAATATGCAGAACCAATTGAAGAAACTCTTTAAATTATCGTGAAAATTTTTCCTTGACTTCATATAGTTAATTTAATATTATTAGCATAGGTAGGGTAATTTAACATATTATGCTAAATTTCTATACGAACATGAAAAAGCAAACTTACTGAAAAGTAAGGACGCAAAACTATGGGTCTAAGACTTTCAGAGTTAAGACTGCCAGGTTGCCGGATGTTTTTCTTAAAGGTATGATGAATCTCATGGGCAAACGTTGCTTATGAGATTTTATTTTGCATTAAAAAATGGAGGGGATGAAGTGAAGGGTAAGAAATTATTAAGTTTAATTTTAGCTATTGTAATGATTATGAGTTTTACTATTGGGTGTAGCACAGCGGAACTAGGACTGTATAAAATGATTAACGAAATGAAACAGCTGACCAAATACGAGCAATCTGGAGAAATTGAAATTAATATATCTGTCGATGAATTGGCTACATCAGAAATGAATATAGGTGAACTGATTACTATGCAAAAAATAGAGGCATTTTTGGGTGAGAATAATATTGCATATTTAAGTGAGTGGGATTTGGATGAACAGCAAGGCTCCCTAATTCTTATGCTTAAAAATAAAGATAATCAAGAAACAACTGATTTTTTCACCTTAATCTACAATCAAGAGACCATCTACATAGATATAGAGCAACTCTTTAGCTTTGCACAGATATTCATGGATGAAGAAACCTTTAGTGAAGATGATATGAACATGGTTAAGGAGATATTTGAGGGCACCCAATATCTGTCCATTGACCTTAAAGATATAGAAGAGATGTTAATTTATGACATGCAAGATCCAGAACAAGTGGATGTTTTAATGAAGTACTATGATCCAGTTAAGGCAAAAACAACCCAAAAATATTTTGATGACTTTATAGACGGCTTAATTAAAAATGTTTATGATAATTACTCCATGGACATTGTAGAAGGAGGTAATAATAAGTATACTGTTACCTTCGACCTTGAAGACTTAGCGATTGTTCTAATATCATTAATTGAATATAGCGTAGATAATATTGAAGAGCTATCTATGTATGTAAAGGATTATATAGATGCTACAGATGATGAAGTAATTAATGACCTATCCATACTATTAGAAGAGGATCCAGTATACCTAAAAGAGCAAATAAAAGGAACAATGGATATGATGGTAGTGGAAGTTACTACAAACGAAGAAATGATTAAGGAAGACTTAAGAGAGTTTCGGGCTGAAGTGGCAGGTCCAGAATATAAGGATATTCTTAATAATTTCAATACCATGGTGGCCTTTGAAAAATTAGAAGATGAAAGTTACCAAACCTCACTACAGACAAGCTTTAGATATGTTGACCAGTTTACTCAACAAGAAATGTTTAACGTAGAGTTTAAAATTGACCAAACCTTAGTACCCTTGCAGAGTGTTACTGTCAACGTTCCAACAGATAATGTAATGACCCTTGAACAGCTTCGAACCATAATAGATGAGATAGAATCTGCACAAAATACAGAGAAATCCTTAGTTTTAACCCTTGAGCAAGGGCAGGCTATTGTTGATGGCTCACCCATGATACTGGATGTACCACCTTTTATGAGGAATGGCAGAACCTTAGTACCCTTTAGATTTATAGGAGAACAACTTGGTGCTTCAATAGATTGGAATGCGACTGATAGAAGTGTTAGTTATATCACTCAAGACACAGAAATTACATTGTATATAGACAGCACAAAAGCGATTATTGATGGAGAAGAAATCACCTTAGATACTCCTCCTATTCTTAAAGATGGCAGAACTGTTGTACCTGTAAGATTTATTAGTGAAGCACTAGGATTTTCTGTGGATTGGCTACCAGATGTTCGCCAAATCACTATTACAGGATCAGCGGGTCCTGTAAATTCCAATTAAAATATTCACAAACAAATTCATACAAAAAGCCGACAGCCCCTTATCCTTAGGGGCTGTTTTAGTTAATGTGGGTTAAGTATTGCTGTTTACCCTTCCTTTATGCTAGTATTGACAAAAGATGAAAGGTGGGGGAGAAACTATGCGTATAGGAGTATTGACAGGTGGGGGAGATTGTCCTGGTCTAAATGCAGTAATTAGAGCGATAACAAGATCAGGGCTTTACCGGGGTGATAAGATATTTGGTTTTAAAGATGGCTTTAAAGGGTTGATAGAAAATAGATATATTTCTCTAAATCATGATAGTGTATCAGGCATCTTAGCACGTGGTGGAACAATTTTGGGTACAACCAACAGAGATAATCCTTTCAAGTTCAAGCAGATTATAGAAGGAAAAGAAGTATTTGTAGATATGTCTGAGGTAATCAAAGAAAACTACAATAGCTTAGGGTTGGATTGCCTAGTAGTTATAGGTGGTGATGGTTCCATGAGGCTTGCCAATGAAATATCAGCCAGAACTGATATTAAAATAATAGGAGTTCCCAAGACCATAGATAATGATATCGTCGGGACAGAAATGACCTTTGGATTTAATACTGCCGTTGATGTTGCAACACAGGCATTGGATAGATTACACACAACTGCAGAATCTCATCACAGGGTAATGATCTTAGAAGTAATGGGCCGGGATGCAGGCTGGATTGCTCTTCATGCAGGCATGGCAGGGGGAGCTGATATCATCCTCATACCTGAAATCCCCTATACTCTCGAGGTAATAAATAAGACTATTCAAGAAAGAATAGCTCGTGGTAAAAACTTCAGCTTGATTATAGTAGCAGAGGGAGTTAAAAATCTGACTGGGGATCAAATTATTCAATCAGGAATACCAAAGGATATCTTTAATATCCCAAGGTTAGGCGGGATCAGTAACTGGCTGGCTAAGATAATTGAAGACTATACAGGAATAGAATCCAGAGCAACTATTCTCGGGCATCTGCAGCGGGGCGGCTCTCCTAATAGCTTTGACAGGGTCTTTGCCACTCAACTAGGAGCTAAAGCAGCAGAGCTAGCTGCTGATGAAAGATTCGGAGAAATGGTAGCACTAAGAGATAATAAAATTGTAAGCATTCCATTGGAAGAGGTTAAAGGTATACGCCTCGTCTCGCTAGAAGATCCCCTTGTAAAAACATGCCGAGAAATAGGTCTGTCTTTTGGGGAAGGGCAAAAGTAAAAGCCGAAGAAAAGTGTACGAATACCCATTTTATGGTACAATAATTATATAAAAGATAGAAAGCAGGTGTAAAATCTGAGTGAAAAAAGTGGATGATTTAAGGGGAATAAAAACAGCTATTACGGATAATAAAAGGTTTATTAAGAAACATAAAATTGAGTTGCTGGTCGTTATAGGGAGCTTTGGAACAGATAAGTTCTTGCATGGTGAAAGTGATATAGACATAGCTTTTCTAACTGAGGTTCCCATTAAAGAGGACCAAATGCTGGGTTTCTTAAATGAGCTTTCAAGTATAATTAAATATAGTAAACTGGATTTGATCGACCTGCATTACGCTTCAGGCTTGTTAAAATTTGAAGTTGCCACTAAAGGTAGGCTTTTATATGAGAAGACTCAAGGACTACTTGAAAGGTATAGACTTTATTGCTATAGGTATTACTATGATACTAAAAAATTCAGAGTTATGCGACAGGAGTATTTTGAAAATAAACTGGGGGAGTTAATGAATGGGCAAGGTTGAAATTGAAATTATTCAAGAAAAACTATTGTCATTGATACATACTATTCTGAGCTCATGGAACTTAAGGACATTAATTATGAAGAATATCTAGGGAATAAGCTTTATAAAAGGACTGTAGAGAGATTAATTCAATTAATTGTTGAAGTAGCTACTAATATTAACAATATGCTATTAAAAGGCTTGGAATTTGGTCCTACAGTTGATTACTATTCTTCCTTTATTGAGTTGGCTGAGGCTAATGTTTTACCCATGGAATTTGCCCTTAAGATTGCTCCTTCTACAGGTCTAAGGAACGTTATAGTTCATGAATATCAGAAAATAAATGATGCTACAGTACACAAATCTATAAAGGAAACATTGTCATATTATAAGAGTTATATGAAATATATTAATGATTATTTGAAAACTTAGCTTATGAACAGTAAAAAGCTGGCACTTTAAATTAACAAGTACCAGCGAAACTAAAACAATACCTGACTTGCTTACCAACCTACTCTAGTGTAAAATAATGGTAGAAAGAGACCATAGAGAGGCGATTTTATGGTTAAATTAGATAAAAATAAAATTGAATCTATTATAAATTACCTTCTGGAAAAAGTAGATCCTTATCTAATTATTTTATTCGGCTCTGTTGCTAAGGGATATATGAGGGCAGATAGTGATGTAGATTTAGGTTTTTTAAGCGATAAGAAACTAGACAACTATGAAATATTTCTAATTGCTCAAGGTTTAGCAGATATTTTAGGGAGAGAAGTTGATTTGGTTGATTTAGATCAAGCTTCCACAGTCTTTCAAGCCCAAGTTATTAGTTCTGGTAAGGTCATTTACTGTAATAATGAAAAAAGAAGAAAGCTTTTTGAGATAGTGGTTTTAAAAAAATATGTCCGATTAAATGAAGAGCGAAAACCTATCTTGGAGAAAATTAAGGAAAGAGGTAATATATATGGATAGGGATATTATTATTAATAAAGTTCAAGTAATTGAGCGATGTATTGCAAGGATACATGAGGAATACAATAACAATTCAAAGAACCTGGAAAATTATACAAAACAGGATTCAATAATATTAAATATACAAAGGGCTTGCGAAGCAAGTATTGACTTGGCAATGCATGTTGTCTCAGAAAAAAAGTTAGGTCTTCCACAAAGCAGTCGTGAAGTTTTTGATTTGCTTTGTAAGGATAAATTGATTGACGAAAGTTTAGCAGACCGCTTGAAAGCAATGGTAGGTTTTCGAAATATTGCTGTTCATGACTATCAAACTTTAAATTTGGAAGTTATAGAGAAAATTATTGATAATAATTTAGATGATCTAAAGGTATTTACAAAAAAGCTAATTAATAAAGGTACCGGGAACTAAGAAATCAAGGAGATAGGTACATTGATTTAGAAATGGGGGAGAGGTATACGCCTCGTCTCTCTAGAAGATCCTCTTGTAAAAACTATTGTCATTGCATACATACTATTCTGAGCTCATGGAACATAAGGACATTACTATTCTTCATTTATTGAAATAAATAAGCGCTACAGTACACAAATCTATAAAGGAAACATTGTCATATTATAAGAGTTATATGAAATATATTAATGATTATTTGTAAATTTAGCTTAAATAAGGAAGTATTGTTCTTATAACCTTATAAATTAGCTCTAGCTCCGTATCTGAACACTTGTCTAGTAAAACATTAATCTCCTTGCTCTTATCCATATTACCGTTAGATACCCCATAATGATCATTACCTTCCAAGAAATAACTAGCATCCTGGTTAACAGCTCCAAAGATCAGGTAATCCAAAGATTCCCGCAAATGCTTACTGATTTTAACCAAAACAGGAAGACTCATTTGCCTTTCTCCACGTTCTAATTGTCCAACATAGTAGTCTGAAAGCCCAATAATCTCTGCAAATTTCTCTCGTGAAAGACCTAGCTTTTCTCTTTCTCCCCGTATTCTTTGTCCAATCGCCTTGAGATCTATATCTTTGTCACCTACCATTTTATCCACTCCTCGCCTGAGGCTACTTTATCGAACTTTAGATAATACCTGAATGTGCTATTAGCATATATTTATTATTTGCAAATAGCTTTGATTTAATGTAAAATTATTGCAGGTGTTTTAGAGGAGTGATAAGGTGGGTTTATCAACTAGAATAGAAATAGCAAGAAAAATACTTGTTAATGCTGTTAATATGAATATGAGTAAAAATATCCTCTTAAAAATCAGTCAAAAAATGGACAAGTATATTGTTCAATATTATATAGAAAAGAAGGAAGAGGAGGATGCTGAAAAATGATATGGACTGCTTTAGCTATAATTCAAATGATTATCATCATATGTTTTGTAATTATAATTAAGCATCTATATAAGAAAGCACATACTGATATGCTGACTGACCTTTACACAAGGAGATATTTCTATAAGAAAATGGCAGAGTTGAAGCGAAAAAGACCGGTATTTCTGATTTTAATTGATATTGATAACTTCAAGGATGTCAATGACATATATGGTCATCCAGTAGGAGATCAGGTACTAAAGCAATTTGCCAGGATACTGAAGAGTAATACAAGGGATAGTGACCTAGTAGTCAGGTGGGGAGGAGAGGAATTTGCAGTAGTACTTTTTCGTACAGATGTTAGAGAAGCAGTTAAAATTTCTAACAGAATCAAAAGTACTGTAGAGAATTTTTCTTTTTCTTGTGAGAATGTAACTTGCAAAATAACTGTTAGCATGGGCATAGCATCCACAAAAAAACAAGAGGAGCTCGAACTAGAGCAATTTATAAAAATAGCTGACGAAGCACTATATAAAGCGAAAGAAAAAAAGAACTGCATTATTTGTAGTGAATGTTAGTAAGGCATATAGCTTCTTCCTTTCACAGGAACAAATTTTCCCACTCCACGTCTAACTAACCTATAAAATAAATAAATCATAAAAAGGTAAAAAATGTATAAGACAAGCAATATACTAATCATGTATAATTGATATTGATGGAGCAACACATGAATTCAGGGAGTGGTCAAGGCTATGGAGGAAGAAATCAATTTACGAGAAATAATCGAAGTACTAATCCGGGGAAAAGTATTTATTGCTATAATTACAATAGTGGCGGTGTTAATAAGTGGAGTCTTCAGCTTTATTATTTTATCACCTACTTATCAGGCGAAAACAACACTTTTAATTAATCTGCCAAATATCAGTCGCCAGGACGCTGACAGCAGTTTATCAGTATTTTTAGAATCAATTTCCCAATATCCTACCATGACAATGGAGACTCTTCGTTCCCAGGTAATAAACCCTGATCTACTACGAGCTGCTCTTGACATGCTACAGACTAATGACGAAGAATTGACATTGACAGGTCTTGAACAAAAAATAGATGTGCAGATTGTAAAAGACACAAGCCTTATGGAGATCTCAGTCAATGATAAAGACCCTGCTTTTGCAGCAGAAATGGCCAGCATATTGTCCCAGGAATTCATTAAGTTCATTAATGATCAAAACAAAGATAGGATGAATCAGTCAGTATCCTTCTTGGAAAAGCAGATACAAATAGAAGGTGAAAAGCTGGATGAAGCTGTAGAAGAAATGAAGACGTTTTTGTCTCAATCTCCAGGAGTAGAGGAATTGAGCTACGATATTAATGCTAAATTAATGCAGTTAACTGAATTCAAAACAACTATAGTAAGTCAGCAAATTGAGCTTGAAAAGCTACAAGCTAGCTTATCAAGTGCACAAAAAGAACTAGAGCAAACTCCCATGACATTAGTAACTAAAAAGTCTGTAATTGATGATCCTTTATTATCAGGCTTAATACAAGATACAGAAGATATGGATACTAGTTCTTTAAGCAAAATAGAGTTGGAAACAGAAGAAATTAATCCATCATATGTGTTTCTTTCAGAAACAGTTAGCTTTGATAAAATATCGATTTCGCAGATTGAAACCGAATTGACCGGTTTAAATCGCGAAATAAGAGAATTAAAAGTACAATTAGATAAGCTTAATGCACAATATGCTGAGAAGAGAACTTTACATGATCAGCTTGAACAGAAGGTCAATACCCTAAGTGGTACATACCAGGCCTTTGCCAACAAATATGAGGAAGCTAGAATTGCTGCATCTGCTGAAATGGGTGACAATACTGTAACTATTTTGGCTTCAGCACAGGTGCCTGAAAATCCTATAGCGCCCAATAAAAAACTCAACCTAGCTATAGCAGGGGTATTAGGTATAATGATTGGAGTCTTTGTAGTATTCCTCCGTGAATTTTGGATAAATAGTAATCCGAACAAAAAGTCGCAGAATCAAGCCGTTTAAGGCCCTGCGGCTTTTTAAGTATGTGCTCGACTAAAACTATATGGGTAATCTATGGAAAAAACACAAGTTTTAGGCAGGAAATGTACTAATCATATAGAATAACTTCTATTGATGCAGAAACAGTCGAATCTTAGGAGTTGTTAAAGTTATGGAAGAGGAAATAAATTTACGAGAACTTATAGAAACACTTTTACGAGGCAAGGTAATTATATCCGTTATTACAGTTATGGCAGTCTTAATAAGTGGCGTACTTAGCTTTTTTGTTCTCACACCTACATATCAGGCCAAAACTTCACTTATGGTCAATCAACCAAATATTCAATCAACAGAATCTGATAATCCAATATCAGTTTTGTTAGATTCCTTGTCACAGTATCCTACAATGAATTTAGAAACAATAAAAGCTCAAATTAAAAATCCAGAGATCCTTCAAAATGTGGTTGATAAACTAGATTTTGAAGAAGAGATGTCTCCTGCAAGGTTTGCAGATAAGATTAGTGTAGCAAATGTAACAAATACTAATTTGCTTGAGATTTCTGTAATAGATACTGATCCTGCAAAGGCCGCCGAAATAGCAAACATACTTTCACAGGAATTTATTTCTTTTGTAAATGAACAGAATAAGCAGAGGATGGGCCAATCAGCATCCATACTACAAACTCAAATGGAAATAGAAAATGAAAAGCTAGATATAGCCGTTGCTGAGATGCAGGAGTTTTTAGCTAGATCCCCTGGAGTGGATGAGTTAAGCGCAGAGATTGGCTCTAAGCTAAGCATGCTTACAAACTTTAAGACATCAATGGTTAATAAAGAACTGGAGCTAGAACAGCTATATGCCCATTCAAACAAGGCTAAAGAAGAACAGGCAAGTACCCCTGAGGTATTAATAGTAAAAAAATCAGTTATCGACGATCCCCTTTTAGCTGGTTTGATAAGAGATACTGATGGTAAGGATACTGCTTCTTTAAGTGATATTTCTATAGAGACAGAAGAGGTAAACCCAGTACATATAAATCTTACACAGATAATAAGTTCAGACAATATTTCAATGGCTCAAGCAAAAGCAGAATTATCGGGGTTAGAAAGAGAAATCGATGTAATTTCAAGACAGTTAGAAGAGCTTCAAAAAGAATATGCAGAAAAAATAACAGTACATGAACAGCTAGAACAAAAGGTAGATACCTTGCGTAGTACATACCAGTCCTTTGCTAATAAATATGAAGAAACAAGAATAGCTGCAACGGCTGAAATGGGGGACAATACAGTATCTATTATGGCATCAGCACAAATACCTGAGAACCCTATTGCCCCTAGAAAAATGCTTAATGTGGCAATAGCAGGAGTGCTTGGAATAATGGTCGGAGCATTTGTAGTATTCTTCCGTGAATTCTGGATAAATAGTGATCCAAACAAAACTAAACTAAGCGCCTGACCTGGGTATGTTGGGAAAAACTGCTGAATTTGATAATAGTTACAGGCAGGATAATCATGATCAATATAGAAAGTACAATATACGGTAAAAAGTGGTATTCCATATCAAGATAGGAGGGCATAATCATGGCACACCCTGATAGAAAGAAGCAGCGTGAGAGAAAAAAGCAGAAGCTAAGAGAAGAGGCCCTTTTAAGAAAAAACAATCTTGATGTGGTGGATTTAACACCTTTTAATGCCATAAAGCTTATAATTAATAGCAAGGTGAATATTCAATATAAATAAGGCAAAGAAAATTCATCCGTTTATAAAGAATGGATGATTTTTTAGTTCTTCCAGTTAAAATACAGAGGGTTTAAGAATACCTGTAAAACCTAGCAGGAATTAAGTAACTTTTTGTAGAAATTCTTGTAGCGGTTTGTTATTACATAGATTATTGAGGTGCCATACATATGTTTAAATACTTACGTACATTTGCTTTAATATTAATTGATATTATTTTTGTCAATGCTGCGTTATTCTTAGCATTAATAATACGTTTTGAAGGGGTAAGTACTATCCCTGCTCAGTATTTGGAATCATTTTTAAATCTTGCCCCTATCTTTACTGTAATTCGCATAGTTTGCTTTTATTTATTTGGTTTATACAATCGAGTTTGGAAATATGCTAGTATTGGTGAACTAATAAGCATTGTTTATGCAGTTACAGCAGGTACCATTATTAACATTTCTCTAACCTATTTTGTTATAGAAGGTGGGAGTCTGCCCTTACCAAGAAGCGTCTTTATATTAAGCTGGATGCTCATTATTTTGATTGTAGGAGGGTCTCGGCTTGCATGGAGGCTGCTTAGAGATGATCACCTTTACAATATTTTTAAAAATGGAGGCAAGCATATTCTCATTATAGGGGCTGGAGATTCTGGAGTAATCATTACCAAAGAGTTAAGAAGACATTATAAAGAAGAAATCAAAATCGTAGGTTTTATTGATGACGATAAGGATAAACAAAATTTGCGGGTTTTAGGGTTAAGAGTATTAGGCGGTAGAGATAAAATTCCTGAAGTAGTTCAAAAACTTGGGGTTGAAGAAATCATTTTAGCAATCCCCTCAGCACAAGGTAGTGAGATAAGGGAAATAGTTGATATATGTCATACTACAGAGGCAGTAGTAAAAACCCTGCCAGGAATTTATGACCTTGTAGAAGGTAATATTACTGTTAATCATATTAGAGAAGTGCAGGTTGAAGACCTGCTCGGTAGAGATCCTGTTAAGGTAGATCTAGAAGAAATATGTCAATATCTAAAAAATCAGGTGGTTCTTGTGACAGGAGCAGGGGGCTCTATAGGTTCAGAGCTGTGCAGGCAGATAATTACTTTTGAGCCATCAAAATTACTATTGATTGATAACTGTGAAAATAACATGTATGACATAGAAATGGAACTTAGACAAACAAATCCTCATCTTGAAATACTTCCCCTAACCAAAGATGTTAAGGATAAGCAGGCAATAGAGCAAATATTTAAGGCATATAACCCACAAGTGGTCTTTCATGCTGCTGCTCATAAACATGTTCCCCTGATGGAGGCCAATCCTGAAGAAGCAATTAAGAACAATGTGCGTGGAACATATAATACTGCTTATGCAGCTGACCTTTGCGGAACAAAAAAATTCGTTTTAATCTCAACAGATAAAGCTGTCAATCCTAGTAGTGTCATGGGTGCAAGTAAAAGGGTAGCAGAAATGTTTATTCAGCATTTGGACAAAACCAGCAGAACAAACTTTGTTGCTGTGCGTTTTGGTAATGTGCTTGGTAGTAGAGGAAGTGTGGTGCCCTTATTTAAAAAGCAAATAGCAGAGGGTGGACCAATTACTGTAACCCATGAGGAAATGATTAGATATTTTATGACCATACCTGAGGCAGTTCAGCTTGTTATACAAGCTGGAGCAATGGCAAAAGGTGGAGAAGTATTTGTATTAGATATGGGTGAACCAGTTAGGATTATGGATTTAGCCAAGAGTCTTATCAAACTTTCAGGGTTAGAACCTGGAAAGGATATTGAGATTGTTGTCACGGGAATTCGCCCTGGAGAAAAGCTATACGAAGAACTTCTAACTGCAGAAGAAGGAGTAAATTCCACAACTCATAAAAGGATTTTTGTTGCAAAGCCAAACCATCTCAATGACAGCTTAATAGAAAAAACTATGGCCGATCTACGTGCTGGTAAATACCCAACTGATAATAATAAAACTATTAAATTTTTAAAGGCATTTTTGCCAGACTTTCGCGAAGAAAATAGGGCCGAGAAAATAGGATGATTTATATAATAGATAAATTGGGGGAAGCCAAATGAAACAGGGGAAAAGAGAAAGAAAAAAGATTGACACAAGAGAACAAAAAGATAGCTTTCTTTATTGGCTGGCATTTGTGGGTCTATGGGGATTAATATTTTTACCTCCATATTTTAGAGGCTTATTTTTTAATACTGAACAAAATACAGCATTAATATTTGCACTCATTGTTTTTAGCCTATGGTGGTTTGTTAAAGTAAAAGATGAAGGGGTGGATATTCTCAACAATCCACTAGACTGGTTTGTACTAGGTCTTTTATTAAGCTATATCATAGCTTATTTCGGAGCAGTTAACCAAAAACTTGCTATAGTAGAGATTATAAAGTACATGTTGTATTTTAATGTTTTCTGGCTTGCCAGCAGACTTGTTATTGATTACAAAAGTAGTGTTTCGCTGCTTAATGTAATTATCCTTAGTGCAGTTGGTGTAGCCTTGGCGGGTATTTTTAGTGCTATGGATTGGATCAGTATTAAGGACGGATTTGTGGATAATCGTATATATTCTACCTTGCAATACCCGAATACACTAGCAAGCTATCTTTTGGCAGTATCGATCTTAGCCCTAGGCTTATGGCAGAACTCAAAGAAGCATTATAAATATGGATATATAGTTTTAACATATATTATGATGGTTGTGTTTTTTGGGACTAACTCAAGGGGTGCGTTTTTACTATTACCAATTATGCTAGTTTTAACCTTGGCTAATCCATGGTTAAAATACAGGATTGAGGCATTTTTTTTCTGGGTATTTGTATTGCTTGGTTCTTTAATTGCAAATAATGGACTTATTCCTAATATTGTTGAGGATAAAATCGGACTTGCATGGCTTTGGTTTTTTATTGGTTTAGCTGTAGTAATCGTTGCTCAGCTTGGATTAAATATAATAAGAGAAAAGGGGATTATAAAGTCTGAATTACCCCAGGGTAAAATCTTATTAGTTGTCATGATAGTTTTAATAGCCATAAGCTTTTTAGGCTGGCAGTATGTTTTGCCAGAAGATATTACAAACAGGCTTGCAACAATATCTCTTGATGATAGTAGTTTAGGTTCAAGGGTGTATTGGCCCTTAGAGGCGTTCAAGATGGTTAAAGAAAGCCCTATCTTTGGCTTAGGGGGAGGAGCCTGGGAGGCATCCTATCACCACTTCCAGGGCTATTACTATCAAAGTACCCAGGTACACAATGACTTTGCTCAGACATTGATGCAGGTTGGTTATGTAGGTTTAACCTTTTTTGTAGGTCTTTGGTTTGCCATGTTATATATGGGCTTCAGGCTTTTAAAGGTTGTAGATGATAATCTAAAGAATATCCAATGGGCACTTATGGTAGGTGTCATATCTTTGGGAGCCCATGCCTTTATTGATTTTGACTTTTCCTTAAGTGCAGTTACCATAGTACTCTTTGTTCTCTTTGGAATAACGGCAGGTATATATAGTCAGCAGTATCCGAATAAAACATGGTTTAAAGGGGCTACAGTTCCTGTAGTTGTCCTGTCTGCAGTATTCATTATTTTGCAATTAGTTTTGCCCATTACTTTAGCTATCGCAAGCAGCAATGCTAGTAAGGGCTTAGAGGCATATCGCTCTGGCAACATGGAGGCTACTATCAACTATTTTGAAAAGGCAAGAACCTATGACCCATTTGCAGCGAGCTATAGAATAGATCTTGCTAATTTCTATCTAAGTCAAGGAGAAGAAGTGAAAGCAGAGGAGTATTTATTAGCAGCAGTTGAAAGAGATAAATATAATTCAGAAGTATATAAAAAGGCCTCTCAGATTTATTTTAATTTAGATAATATAGACAAAGCAGTTGAGTACATGGAGCTTTCCAGAGATAGCAATAGGTGGCACCAGGAAACATGGAATGATCTTGCCCAGATGTATTATTATGGAGCAATCATGTCAATGGAAAGTGGTGACTATGACTTAGCTGAAGCATACCTGAATAAGGCAAGTACTATCCCAGACCAAATATCAGCCAAAATGGGGTCATTGGGGGAATGGGAAAACAGCCTGTGGAGGAGTAATAGACTTAGAGCTTCAGCGGATATTTACCTATATGCTGGGATAGGAAATTACTTTACTGATAATCTTAAAATAGCTGAGGAGTATTTCAATGTAGCTGTCAAGAGCAATAATGAAGCATTATGGTGGCTTGCACTTCTAAAAGAAAGACAAGGCCAAAACCAAGAAATGGCTGAGCTTTATGAAAGGGCTCAAGCAGAGCACCCAGAATTTGAGAACAACTTCCATGCAATTAGCAACATGCAAGAAGCTTGGTGGAATAGGTAATATGAAATAGTTAAGATTTTTATTTTATAGACCTTATTCTGATACCTGTATTCTGAAAACTATATGAAATTCACTTTCCGAGGTGCGATGAATTGGTATTCACCAATAACTTTAGGGGAACCAAAAGAACTGGAGGTTTTGGAAAATGCAAAAAAAAATCTACCTCTCATCCCCACACATGAGTGATGAAGGTTATGAAATGCAATATGTACAAGAAGCGTTTGACACAAACTGGGTAGCACCACTAGGTCCGAATGTAAATGAATTTGAGAAAGAACTAGCATCTAAAGTTGGTTCAAAACATGCTGCAGCGCTAACTTCTGGAACTGGAGCAATCCATTTAGCCCTTAAATCTTTTGGTGTTGGTGAAGGGGATATCGTATTCTGTCCTACCCTTACTTTTTCTGCTACAGCCAATCCAATTATCTATCAAAATGCAACTCCTGTATTTATTGATAGCGATTACGAAACTTGGAATATGTGTCCTAAAGCATTAGAGGTAGCCTTCGAAAAGTATGGTGATAAAGTAAAGGCTGTTTTAGTTGTGCATTTATATGGTTTATCTGCGGATATGGATAAGATCATGGCAATTTGTGAGAAGTACAATGTGCCAGTAATTGAGGATGCAGCTGAATCTTTAGGTGCTTATTACAAAGGAAAACATACTGGAACCTTTGGTGAATTTGGTGTATTCAGTTTTAATGGAAATAAGATCATCACTACTTCTGGTGGAGGGATGCTAGTTTCTGATGATGAAGAAAAGATTAAGAAAGTTAGATTCTGGTCTACCCAATCCAGAGATGCAGCAAGGTACTATCAGCATAGCGAATTAGGGTTCAATTACCGTATGAGCAATGTCGTTGCTGGGATTGGTAGAGGTCAATTAAAAGTATTAGATCAGAGAGTGGCTAAGAAGAAATATATCTTTGAATATTATAAGCGAGAATTTGGTGGATTTGAAGGCGTTGAATTCATGCCAATCAATGACTGGAATGAGCCAAACTACTGGCTGAGTGTCATGACGTTGAATGGGAAAGTAAGACCTCTTGATATGATGGAAGCATTAGAGAAAGAGAATATCGAGTCAAGACCTATGTGGAAGCCGATGCACATGCAACCGTTCTTCGCTGAGTATAATTATATTGGTTCAGATGTAAGTGAAAAGCTCTTTGAGAATGGGGTGTGCTTGCCATCCGATACAAAGATGACGGATGGAGATCTTGAGAACATATGTGGGATTGTTAAGGGGTTGTGGGAGTAAATATGGATCGTAAAAGAGGTTTGTATGAAAGATTAATCAAAAGGCCCCAAGATTTCATCCTCTCCTTGGCAGCACTTATTGTATTAAGCCCAGTTTTGCTTATCGTAGCAACCCTGGTGAGAACAAAGCTTGGCCGTCCTATCATTTTTAAGCAAGAGCGACCAGGGTTCAAAGAGAAGATCTTCACTATGTATAAATTTAGAACTATGACAGATGTAAAAGACGAGAATGGTGAATTACTGCCTGATAGTGTAAGGTTAACGAGGTTTGGAAAACTTTTGAGAACTACAAGCTTAGATGAACTTCCCGAGTTATGGAACATAGTTCGAGGAGATATAGCCGTTGTGGGTCCCAGGCCTTTATTAGTTCAATACTTACCACTGTATAGCGATCACCAAAAACGAAGGCATGAAGTAAGACCAGGGCTTTCGGGTCTTGCGCAAGTAAGCGGAAGAAACGCTATTAGCTGGGAAGATAAGTTTAATCTGGATGTTGAGTATGTAGACAATGTTTCTTTTATTGGGGATTGGAAGATTATTTTCCTTACGATCAAAAAGGTTTTTGTTAGGGAAGGAATCAACTCAGATTCTGCAGCAACAATGGAACCTTTCAAAGGAAGAAGCTTAAATCATTAGAGAAATAACCAACCGAGAGGAAAGAGTGTAGCCATGAAAGAAAAACTTTTGATTATAGGTGCTAGTGGACATGGAAAAGTAGTCGCTGACATCGCAATAAAAATGGATAAATGGCAAAGCATAGCATTTCTAGACGATGATGATTCAATTAAGTCATGTATGGGGCTTAAAGTCATCGGTAAGTCTGATGATGCTTTTACATACCTAAAAGATGCAGCTATCTTTGTGGCTATCGGTAATAACGCTACAAGAGAGAAGACGCAAGAAAGGCTTAAAATAGAAGGTGCCTCTATGGCGACTCTAATACATCCAAGTGCAGTCATTGGAACCGATGTTGAGATCGGAACAGGAACAGCTATTATGGCAGGAGTTGTAATTAACAGTTCTACTCATATTGGAAAAGGCTGCATTGTAAACACGGGAGCGACTTTGGATCATGACAGTGTGATTGAAGATTATGTGCATATTTCCCCTGGGGCTAATCTGGCCGGTGCCGTATGTATAGGCAGAAGGTCCTGGCTCGGGATTGGAAGTATAGTAAGTAATAACTTAAACATCTGTAGTGAGTGTAAAGTGGGTGCAGGTGCTGTAGTGGTTAAGGATATTACTGAACCAGGGACATATGTTGGGGTTCCGGCGAGGAGAGTATAGCGGTATGAAGCAGAATGTTTGGATATGGAATCATTACGCAACTAATATGTATTTTGATAAGGCCGGAAGGCACTATTGGTTTGCAGAATACTTAATTAAATTGGGGTACAAACCTACAATTTTTTGTGCGTCAACTAATCATTTTTCTAATGAAAACATAGACACCAAAGGGGAGAAATATATTACTGAGCCAAAAAATGATATACCTTTTGTGTTTGTTAAAGCTCCCGACTATAAAGGGAATGGCAAGAAGCGTATTTTGAATATGATCGCTTTCTATAGAAATATTTTTGCGGTGGCAAGGGAATATGCAAAAACGCATGGTAAACCAGATGTTATTCTTGCCTCAAGTGTCCATCCATTGACTTTAGTAGCAGGGATCAAGTTTGCTAAGAAATTAGGCATTCCATGTATATGTGAAGTTAGAGATTTGTGGCCGGAAAGCATAGTGGCTTATGGATCATTAAAACGTAATAGTGTTATTGCTAGGGTACTCTATCAGGGCGAGAAATGGATTTATAAAAATGCGAATTCGATCATTATGACCTGGGAAGGCGGCAAAGAATATATCTCAGATCGAGGATGGGATAAGCAGATTGATCTTGAAAAAGTAAAACACATTAGTAATGGAGTTATTGTTGACTCTTTTGACCGGAATAGTGAAGAAAATAAGATAGTTGATCCAGACTTAGATAATCGAAATTATAAAAATATTATTTATGCTGGTTCAATAGGAAAAGTGAATAATTTAGGCCTTTTATTAGACGCGGCCAAAATAATCCAAGAAAAAGGGCATGCTCAAATTAGATTTTTATTATATGGATCCGGCGATGAATGTGAAGTGCTTGAGCGAAGGTGTAAGGATGAAGGAATCAATAATATAACTTTCAAAGGCCGGGTAGAAAAAAAGTTTATTCCATACGTATTGAAAAAGGCTTACGTAAATATACTTCATAATTCTAGTACTTCGCTAGATAAATACGGACAAAGTCAAAATAAATTTTTCGAGTATTTAGCTGCGGGTAAGTGCATAGTTCAGACGTATTCAACAGGTTATAGCATATGTGATAAATATAATTGTGGTATAAGTGCTCCAGTCCAAAGCGCAGAAGAAATAGCTAAGGCAGTTCTAAAAGCGTGTGAAGATGAAAAGGAAAATTTTCTAATGGGACAGAACGCAAGACGAGCTGCCTACGAATTTGACTTTAGTAAATTAACGAATAATCTGGTTGATCTAATTGAAAGCGTATAAACAAGGAGAGGTTATAATGAATCTATATGAAAAGTTAGTAAAAAAAGAAGAAAAAATTGCTATTATCGGCTTGGGTTACGTTGGTATGCCAATAGCAGTTGCATTTGCAAAGAAAGTGAACGTAATAGGCTTTGATCTGAATGAAAAGAAGATAGAATTATATAAATCAGGAATTGATCCTACTAATGAAGTAGGCAATGAGGAAATTAATAGAACTACAGTAGAATTTACAGCAGATGAAACTAAACTCAGAGAGGCTAAGTTTCACGTTGTAGCAGTTCCCACACCAATTAATTCTGATAAAACGCCAGACTTATCTCCGGTTGAAGGAGCGAGCTGTATTGTTGGTCGAAATCTAACCAAAGGATCTATTGTAGTTTATGAATCCACAGTATATCCAGGTGTTACCGAGGATATATGCGTACCAATTTTGGAGAAAGAATCAGGTTTAAAATGTGGTGTTGGTTTTAAGATTGGATATTCTCCTGAAAGAATAAATCCAGGTGATAAGGTAAATACACTCGAGAAGATAGTAAAAATTGTATCGGGAATGGATGCCGAAAGCCTCGAAGATATAACAAAAGTATATGAGTTGGTAATTGAAGCGGGTGTACATAGAGCTAATTCAATTAAAGTAGCAGAGGCTGCAAAAGTTGTAGAGAACAGCCAACGAGATATTAATATCGCTTTTATGAACGAGCTTGCAATGGTGTTTGATCGTATGGGAATTGATACAAAAGAGGTCATTGATGCAATGAACACAAAATGGAATGCGCTTAAGTTCTATCCAGGGCTTGTTGGAGGTCATTGTATTGGTGTTGATCCATACTATTTTGTATATGAAGCCGAAAAACTAGGTTATCACAGTCAGATTATATTATCAGGAAGGAAAATTAATGACGGAATGGGCAAGTTCGTAGCAGATGCTATTATCAAAAAGTTGATTTTAGCCAACAAAGTGGTCAAGCAGTCAAAAATTGTTATACTTGGAATGACATTTAAAGAAAACACCCCGGATACAAGAAACTCAAAAGTAATAGATATCATTGATAGTTTAAAGGAGTATGGCATCGATCCTATAGTTGTAGACCCAGAAGCTGATGCAGACGAAGCAAAGTGTGAATATGGTATTGATATAGTTGATATTAAAGAAGTTGAAAATGCTGATTGTTTAGTACTAGCTGTTGCTCATGATATATTTAAACAAATGAGTTGGGATGAAATAGATTCCTTATATGTCGATTTTGATAATGAAAATAAAGTGCTTATTGATGTCAGAAGTATATTAGATAGAAAAGAGATTGAAGAAAAAGGCTATAGTTACTGGAGATTATAGGAAATTAAAGCCGTGAAGAGGAGACAAGCATGAAGATACTGCATATCATTTCATATTATAGTGGGAGTACATTTTACAAAAATTTATTCGACAAACAAATTGATAGTGGCCTTGATATTGATGTCTTTGTGCCTGTATCATAATCCTATAAACAAACTGATATCAATCTTGGGAAGTATACAAATATAAGAAAAAATCATGGAAAGTACGACAGATTGATATTTCATTTAAAACACATTAAGATTTTTAAAGACGCTGTAAGACAATATAGAATTAATGATTATTCGGTTGTTCATGCGCATTCATTATTTTCTAATGGATATATTGCCCTAAATTTGAAACGAAAATTTGGGAAACCGTACATCGTTGCTGTTAGGAATACAGATGTAAACATATTCTTCAAGTATATGATTCATTTAAGAAGGCTAGGAGTTCAAATACTAGAAAATGCAGACAGGATAATCTTTTTGTCAAAAGCATATAGAGACAAAGTCATGAAGATGCTAATGATACGGTAGATGTCCTAAAAAAGTCGGTAGCCATTTTCGTAAAACCATAGGAGCAGCTACAGTTAGTAAGAAATATGAGTTTATCAAAGCTCATGCATCCAGGCATTCTGTGGAGAAAATGTGCAATCTTTTAAAAGTATCCCGGAGCGGTTACTACGACTGGATAGATAGGCCCCTATCTAATAGAGATAAAAAACACAAGAAAATCCTTGGTATCATTAAGCAAACACATATCAAGCACCCAGTATGGGGAGTAGACCCTATCTGTACCGAAGTAAAAGAAGCTATACCATGTAGCCGTGGGGCAGTATATCGATTAATGAAAGGAAACGGCATCAAATCAAAGCGTAAAGCTAAATGGAAAGCAACTACCAACAGCAAGCATAATTTACCAGTAGCTCCAAACCTATTGGAACAAGACTTTAATGCAGACCTACCTAATACTGTATGGGTAGGAGATATCACATATAATTGGACTGAAGAGGGATGGCTATATACAGCCATAGTAAAAGATCTATGCACTAAAGATGTAGTAGGCTATGCCATAGGATATAGAATAACCAAAGAGCTCGTAATAAACGCTATGAAAATGGCACTTAGAAGAGAAACCCCTAAATTAGGACTAATATTTCACTCTGATAGAGGTAGCCAATACTGTTCTAATGATTTCAAGAGCCTTCTAAAAAATAACCATATAAGGCAAAGTATGAGTCGTAAGGGCAATCCTTATGATAATGCTCCAGCAGAGAATTTCTTTAGCTGTTTAAAATGTGAATGTACCAGTTTTTATTATTTTAAAAACAGAGATGAAGCTAAACAGGTTATCTTTGAATATATTTAGGTCTATTATAACAGACAGAGACGGCATGCAGCATTAGGCTGGATTACGCCGGCAGCATATAAGAAAATCTTTACTGAAGATCTTGTAGCATAAAAATACATTGGAAGATTTGCCTAATTATAAGGGAACTTAAATTTTTTGTGATGTCAAGGGCGCATTTCCCCTTAGTATTGCTTGAAATTTAAGTATAATATCCAAAGCAAATTTCCAAACCATAGAAAATGTGAGCTATTAGGGTTAAATAAGTAAAACCTAATGTAATGCTAAGGTATGCTCACGAAACGGTGTCCAGAAAATGGAGAATGCCTCAATTTTTTATGTTGACTTTTTTAGTACAGACCGTTTTTTATATTTTAGCACTTATGAAATTAATATTTGGATTTACCAATAAATTATTTTATTATCCTTACTATTACTGTATGACTTTAATCGCACAAATAGTTGGCACTTATAATCAATTAACGGGTAAATCTAAGCCCTTTTGGGAAAAAGCGGAGAGTACGAGATAAATTTGAGAAAAGGAAATGATGACGAATGGGTAGGTTTCTATTATGAAGGTATTAAATATTAACTCATATTATTATAGTTCTACTGTTCATAAACAATTGCAGCGATCTTTACTAGAACAGCAATTAGATGTATTTACTTATGTTCCGGTATCAAGGGGATATGTTGCAAGAGAAGAATGTCAATATGAAAATGATGAACATGTAAAAAAAGTTGAATGTTATAATGAAGTTGACAGATATGTATTCCATGTTAAACATATAAAAATACTTAAAAATATCACAAAAAAGATTGATGTAAATAAATACGGCTGTTTACATGCACACTCTTTGTTTTCAAATGGTTATATTGCAATGAAAATAAAAGAGAAATACGGAATTCCATATATAGTTGCAGTTAGAGATACAGATGTTAATACATTTTTTGAAAAGATGATTCACTTAAGGAGTTTGGGCAATAAAATATTAAAGCAAGCTGATGGAATTGTATTTTTATCAAGCTCATATAGAGATAAAGTAATTAATAAATATGTAAAAGACAAGTATAAAAACACAGTATTGTTAAAATCACATGTTATACCTAATGGAATTAGTAAATTTTGGTTAGAAAATATAAGTTCTTTAAGAATTATAGAATCAAAAGTAAAAATCAGGCTGTTACATGTAGGTGCAGTAAGTAAGCGGAAAAATGTTTTAGCAACAATTAAGGCAATACAAATCCTTAGAAAAAAAGGCTATGATATCCGTTTTACTGTAGTCGGTAAAATAGCTGACAAAGAAATCTATGAAGAAATTATTGCATACGATTTTGTAAAATATGTTTCTCCTATTCCAAAAGAAAAGCTCCTTAAAATATATCGAGAAAATAATATCTTTATCATGCCGTCAATAACTGAAACATTTGGCTTGGTCTATCCTGAAGCAATGAGTCAAGGGTTGCCTGTTATTTATACTAGAGGACAAGGATTTGATGGGCGGTTTGAAGAAGGTGAAGTAGGCTATAATGTAGATTGTTTTAATTATGAAGAAATTGCAGGTAGAATCCAAGATATTATAATTAATTATGATAATATATCTAACAATTGCATTAAAAATGCACATAAATTTGATTGGACTAAAATATCACAGGAGTATATCAATCTATATTCTCAAATTGTATGATGGTTTAGATCTAAATTTATAATAGGAATTATGTATTAAGTATGAAGTATACTATAATCTAATATAAATGAGGTTAAGTATGTACACATTATTTATAACAAGAGGTATCCAACAAATATATATAAAACAAATTGCATATTCGAATTTGATCAGGCCAAAGCACTAAGAGAACAAGGTCATAAAGTAGTTTACGCAGTTATTGATTTACGTTCATTTCGCAGGTGGAGAAAATGGGGTATAGTTAAAGAAAAAAATGATGGGGTATATATCTATTCTCTAAATATTTCTTTAGGTAGAGTGCCTAAAAGAATACTTAGGATATTTAGCGACTTAGTTTTAAATATATTATTCAAAGTAATAGTTAAAGAACAAGGAAAACCTGATGTATTACATGCTCATTTTACTAGATCTGCATATTCTGCATCTAAACTGAAGGATAAAACCGGAATACCCCTAGTCATAACAGAACATTCATCTCAAATTAACAAGGAAATTATAAGTGAGGAATTGCATAAAATGGCAAAAATAGTTTATAAAAATGCAGATTCTTTAATTGTGGTTAGTCCATCTTTAGGAGACGTAATAAAGAAAAAGTTTAATATTAGTTCTACGTACATACCTAATATAGTGGATTTAAAAATATTTCATTATGAGGATAAACATACAAATAATATATTTAATTTTGTTTCTACAGGAAATTTAATTGATATAAAAAGAATGGATCTAACAATAGAAGCATTTTACAAGGCTTTTAATAAAAATCCAAATGTAACATTAACTATATTTGGACAAGGCCCTAAACGAAAAATGTTAGAAGAATTAATAAGTAAGTATAATTTAATTTTCAGGTGAGATTAATGGGACTATGTTCAAGGGAGCAAATATCAAAAAAATTAAAGGAAAGCGACTGTTTTGTATTAGCATCTCAGTCCGAAACATTTGGCCGTGGCTTATATAGAAACAATGGCTATGGGAGTTCCAGTTATAGCTACTAAATGTGGAGGACCAGAAATATTTATTAATGATAAAAATGGTTTATTAATTGAAGTGGATGATAAAAATGAATTAATAGAAGCTATGAGATATATGTACAACAATGTAGATGACAGGAAGAGCATAGCGACAGAAATAAAAGAAAAGTTTTCATCAGAAGCTGTTGCTAAAAAAATAATTATGGAATATAGGAGAATTTTATGATAGGTAGGCATAATTATGAAAAACATTCATCCAATAACCTGTGGATGATTTATATAATAATCTTTTCAGTAATATTAATTCCTGATATTAGAATTACTAGCATACCAGCATTTAGAGTAGAACAAATTGTAGTAGTTATTTATGCAATTTTTTTGTACATGAAACTAATGTTAAGAAAGAAAACTGGAATAAATAGACAAAATATAAAGTTTCCAGTTCTATATCTATGTTTCTCTTTTTTTATAATTATTTCCATAGTGGTGGGTTCGGTTAAGGGAGTAAAGGTTATACCTAGGGATTACTTTGAGTTATATAAAATTTTTATTTATCTTGGAATTTATTTAATTACTTTATTGACATTTAAAAATGAAAAAGATAAGCTTAAAGTTTTAAAATTTACAATTTTTATTTTATTAATATCTGTGGCAATTGCGACTCAACAATACTTTAATTTATTTAATCTAAATGAAAAATACGTTCAAATAATAGCACCTACCCAATTTAGAACTTTAGTTAATAATTATCCTTTTCCAAGAGTAATTGGCATGACATCTAATCCTAATGAATATGCAGTTATGCCAGGAATAGGGGCTGTATTGTCTTGGGGTTTATATTTAAATACCAAAGAGAAAAAGAATATCTTATATATGATGGTGTTTATTGTTGGAGTACTTATGACCCTATCTAGAAGTGGATTTCTTTTTATGAGTGTTGGTATAATAATGTTTACCTTTTTATATGTATTTAAATCTAATATAAGTAATTTTCTTCAAGGAAATGTTGATTTAAAAGTAGTAAAAGTTGTTATCTTTTCCGTTGTATTTTTAATAATTATCGGCATTATAATATTCAACTTCCTGCCCCAAGAGCTTACTTGGAGACTTATGAGGGGGATTAATATAGGAGCAGATTCAAGTTTTCAAGCAAGACTCTCAAATTGGGAAGAACATATTGTACGCTTCAAAAGTAGTCCAATATTTGGGCTAGGACCTGCTAAGTCAATTGAATATGAACACTCAGTAGATAATGAGTGGTTGCTATTTTTAAAAAGATATGGAATTATAGGTACGATTTATATTGTTTTCATTTTTATATTTCCCGTTATTAAAAGTAAAGGTAATTCTTTTAAATATCTATATTTTTCCATATTAACTGGAAGTGCAGTATATATGATACCAGCTATTATTTACAATTGTTTTCAAATTATGCCTTTAATAATGATTTTGGCAGCTTTAATACCTGATAATAAAATCACCAAGAAAATATAATTCAAATACTAAAATATTTTAATATATAGAAACAATATTATATCTATGAGGGGAATAAGAATGAGGATACTTTTAATTACAACACTATATCCTGGGTATGTAAATCAATCTAATATACAAGCCACACATGCCGTACATAATTTTGCAAAGGAATGGGTTAAAAAAAATGAATTAAAAGTAATAAGACTATGGCCATATTACCCTAATATATTTAAATGTTTAAAAAAAACAAAGATAATGAATCAGTTTGCGTATGAAGAAAGTTTTATTTTAGATAATGTCAATATTTACAGAGTACCTATACCTAAAATTCCTAAAATAAGTTATCGGAATAAAGATATAAGACTCGTCTCAAAGAAAATCATAAAAACAATAAATAACGAGGGTAACCCAGATATAATAATATGTGATATGTTAAATCCATCGATTTATATAGGGGAATTAGTTGCAAGGGCATGTCATAGTGTTTTATTAGCAAGCTTACACAATTCTGATATAGTTTATCTATCTAAGAATAAAAATTATAAAAGATTTATAAATACTGATCAAAATGTAGATAAAATAGTTTTTAGATCAAAAAAAATCAAAGAAAACTTTTTAAAATTATATGGTGGAAATAAAAATGAAAAAGATTACTATAAGATATTATTTGGAATTAATAAAACAGATATTATAAATAGTAATAAGTTAGAAAGAAAAATTGCAAATCCTAATAAAATTATTATTATTGCATCTAGTTTGAAAAAATTAAAAAAAGTAGATGTACTAATAAATGCATTTGTACGAATAAAAGACAAAAAAGGTTATATACTGAAAATTATAGGAGATGGACCTGAACGGATAAGGCTAGAAAAGCAAGTTAAAGCACTAGGGAGTGAAGATTATATTTATTTTGAAGGTGAAAAAACTAGGGATGAAACACTAGCGTTAATGGAAGAAGCAGATATATTTGCAATGGTCAGTTCACCCGAAACATTTGGATTAGTCTATGTAGAAGCCATGGCAAAAGGATGTATAACCATAGGCTCTAAGGGTGAGGGAATTGATGGAGTTATAATTGATGATGAAAATGGTTTTTTGTGTGTTCCAGATGACGTAGAGAATTTAAAAGTAAATTTAGAAAAAGCAATTACGCTAAACATAAAAGATAAAAAAAGAATCATATATAATGCAATAGATACTGCAAGTGCCTTAAATCATGAAGATTTAGCAGCCAAATTTTTAGAAAGAATCAAAAAATATGGATAATAATGGCGTTAATTATAAAAAATTCAGAGAATAACAGGAGCAGAGCTATGAGGAAAATTGCAATATTAACATTGAATGGTTATTTTAATTATGGCAATAGATTGCAAAATTATGCAATGCAAGAAGTGCTAGAAAATTTGGGGTTTTATTGTGAGACAATTATTAATGATAGAGCAAAAGGTGGGGCAAGCCTAGCAAAAAGAATTAATAATCTAAGAAAGAATAGTATTAAAGATATATATATTAAAACTTACTATAGAATTTGGAGAAATATAAGAAAAGATACTATTGCAAAAAGAACTGAAGAATTTAAAAGCTTTACTTTAAACTACATAAAAGAAACTGACTATGCTATTTCTAAAAGTGATATTTCAGGAAACTTATCTGAACGATATGATTATTTTGTTACCGGGAGTGATCAGGTTTGGAATCCACAAAATCTTCATGGTTCCTCTATTTATTTTCTAACCTTCGCAGAAAAACATAAAAGAATAGCCTATGCACCAAGTTTTGGTGTGTCTGAAATTAAACCGGAATATATAGAAAACTACAAAAAATGCCTTTCTGGTATGCATAAGTTATCTGTTAGGGAAGATGATGGTGCTAAGATAATAAAGAAACTAACTGGAAGGCAGGCACCAGTATTAGTTGATCCAACATTACTCCTTACCAAGGATAAATGGCTGTCTATTGCTAAAGAAGCTGGTAACAAGCCCAAGGGTAAATATTTATTAACCTATTTCTTAGGTGGTATACCAGATAATTATAAAAGACAAATCAAAAATATTGTTAAAGAAAATAAGTTGGAAGAAATTAACTTGGGGGATATTAGAGAAAAGGAAACTTATAGGACAGGTCCTAGTGAATTTATAGGTTATATTAATGACTGTAGTATATTTTGTACAGATTCATTTCATGGAGCAGTTTTTTCAATACTTTTAGAAAAGCCTTTTATAGTGTTTGAAAGGATAGGTTCTACTTCAATGTATTCTAGAATTGATACACTTTTAAATAAATTCAAATTGAATTCTAGGAAAGTTGAGAACATGTCATGGGGAGATGATGTATTCAAAATTGATTTTTCTCATGTATCTCAGATATTAGATGTCGAAAGAAAAAAGGCACTAGACTATTTAAAAAAGTCTTTGGAGACTAAGGATGCGAATTAGACCATGAAAGTAAATCAACTAAAGGCCGGAGCTGCCTTATCATATATGTCTATGGGTTTAGGATATATTGTTTCCATAATTTATACCCCCCTAATGTTAAGGTTGTTGGGACAAAGTGAATATGGTCTTTATAATCTAGTTGCATCTGTTGTCGCTTATTTAGGCGTATTAAACTTTGGGTTTGGCAGTGCTTATATGCGGTACTATTCAAGGTATAAAGTTCAAGAAGATAGAGAAAAAATTACTACTTTGAACGGTATGTTTTTAATTATTTTTTCTGTAATAGGATTGATAGCCGTAATTTCTGGAACGATATTAGCAATTAATACTGAAACAATATTTGGTTCCGAGTTGACAAGTGTAGAATTATCTAGAGCAAAAATATTGATGCTGATTCTTGTAATTAATTTAGCAATATCTTTTCCTAACATAGTCTTTACCTCACATATAACAGCAAATGAAAAATTTGTGTTTCAAAAACTAGTTCAAATGATAAAAACAGTAGCTAATCCTTTCGTTGTCTTACCTTTACTAATTCTAGGATATGGCTCAGTAGGGATGGTTGTTGCAACTACATTTCTAAATATTACGATTGAGATAGCTAACGCAATCTATTGTATTAAAAAACTTAAAATGAGATTTTCTTTTAGTGACTTTGATTTAAGGCTGATGAAAGAAATGACTGTGTTTTCTTCATTTATTTTTATAAACTTATTAATAGATCAAATTAACTGGAATGTAGACAAGTTTATTTTAGGAAGATTTTATGGAACAGTTTCTGTGGCAGTATATGGATTGGCATCACAATTGAACACTTATTATTTATCAATAGCTACGGCGATATCAAGTGTGTTTATTCCTAGGGTGCATAGATTAGTGGCAAACTCTGTAAATAATGATGATTTAACAAAATTGTTTACGAAGATTGGAAGAGTTCAGTTTATCCTGCTTTCCTTAATTTCAAGTGGCTTAGTTTTCTTTGGAAGACCTTTTATTAATTTGTGGGCAGGTAATAATTATGACAATTCATATCCAATAGTATTATTACTTGTAATTCCTGTCACTATTCCACTTATTCAAAATATAGGCATAGAAATACAACGCGCACAAAACATACATAAATTTAGGTCTTGGGTATACTTTTTTATTGCTTTAGCAAATTTAGGCATAACTATTCCACTATCAAAAATGTTCGGTGGAGTTGGTGCGGCAATTGGTACAGCTGTAGCACTTATAATTGGAAATGGACTTATTATGAATTGGTATTACCATAACAAGGTAGGATTAGATATGAAATTCTTTTGGAAAAAGATACTTAGTTTTGTCCCTGCTTTAGTAATACCAGTATTAGTAGGTATTATGATAAATAGATTTATTGATTTATACAAATTAGTTAATTTTTTAGGGTTTGGAATAGTTTATGTTATAGTTTTTAGCATTTCAATGTGGCTTATTGGAATGAATCAATCTGAGAAAGACTTGATAGGAAATCCAATAAAAAGACTAGTAATAAGAAAATAATCTAATGAATTATCGATTGGTGGTATTAATATGATAGATAAGAAAATAGAAAATAAAAAAGATTGTATGGGATGTCATGCATGTATGAGTATATGCCCTAAAAGTTGTATTTCTATGGAGTCAGATCAAGAAGGGTTTTTATATCCAATAGTTGATTATAATTTATGTATTAACTGTAATAGATGTATAGATGTATGTCCAATAATCAATAAAGCAGAAGTAGACAATAATCCGACTGCGTATTCTTGTATTAATAATAATGAAACGATTAGGTTGGATAGCTCTTCAGGCGGAATATTTTCATTGATTGCAGAAATAATGATTGATCAATGTGGAGTTGTTTTTGGCGCGAGCTTTAATGATAAATGTGAATTAGAACATGAATTTTCTGAAACAAAAGAAGAGCTTAGTAAGCTTAGAGGATCTAAATATTTACAAAGTAAGATCGGCAATTCATATAATCAAGCTAAAGAATTTTTAGATGCAGGACGAAAGGTTTTGTTTGCGGGTACGCCTTGTCAGATAGCAGGATTGAAGTCTTATCTTGGGAAAATATATGATAATCTAGTAACTATAGATATAATTTGTCATGGAGTACCTTCGCCAAAAGTATGGAGAAAGTATGTAGAATATCGTGAAACTGAAGCGGGTTCACAAACACAAAGAATCGCTTTCAGGCGAAAGGATGAAGGCTGGAAGCGATACTCTGTATCATTCTTATTCAAGAACAATACAGAGTATCGTCAAAATTTACGTAAAGATTTATATATGAGGGCATTTTTGAAAGATGTTTGTGTAAGACCTTCTTGCCATGAGTGTGAATTTAAGGGACTGAATCGTCAGAGTGATATTACACTTGCAGATTTTTGGGGAATTCAAAATATATTGCCTGAAATGGATGACGATAAGGGAACCTCATTGGTATTTGTTAATAGTCAAACTGGTCAAGCCTTATTTGAAGAAATAAAGGATGGTATGTTATATCAAGAAGTGGATAGTAATGAAGCTGTTAAATATAACTCTGCAGCGATTAAATCCCCTATACCTAATACAAACCGGGATAATTTTTTGAAAAATTTAGATTCATTATCATTTGATGGATTAGTAAAAATGTACTGTGCTGATAAGTTATCAATAACAGTTAAAAGAAAATTTAGATCAATTGTAAAAAAGCTAGCAACTAAATTAGGCTTAGTGAAAGTGATTAAAGAATTGATAAGATAGAGTTTTTACGATAAAAGTAAGGAGCACTTAAGCCTGAAATAGTTAACTAGGGTACCTGCAAATTAAAAGGGCATAGCAAATAAGCCATCAGTTAATGACTTAAAAAGACCTTGATTAACCAGAAATCAAGACGCAGCCATAATACGGTAACCTTGATTTTTTGCCAATAGTAATGCTTGCTCTACCGTGATTTCACGGTTTACTGGAAGAACATCGGATTGTCTATACAAATCAGCATTGTACGGTTCCTTCTTTTTGAGGATATTGTAAATAGCCGTAAGTAGCATTCTTGCAATAGCAATAATTGCCTTTTTATGACCACGACGCGTTTTAATTCTTAAGTAGCGGTTACGGATTTCAGGATGCTTATCGCTTTTAACTACAGCGGTAGCACACTGTACCAGAAGCGGCTTAATGTAACAACCGGCCCTTGAAATCCTTACTGACTTTTTCTTTCCGGCACTTTCGTTATTGGTAGGTGTAAGCCCTGCCCAGGAGCATAGATGCTTAGCTGTCGGGAACACGTCCATATTGACGCCTATTTCAGAGATTACTGTTATAGCTGAAAAGATGTTTTTAAAGGACGGAACAGTTAATATCAGATTAATTTCTTCAGAGTAGGGCGCGGAAAGAATAAGAATAATTCTTTCAAGATCATCTTTACGAGACTTAAGATCTTCGTAGTGTTGTTTGATAACTTTAATTTTTTCAGCTTGTTCAGGCGTGATAAAACCATCGATGGCAAGCTCGAGTTCTGGTAGTTTATCTTTCATAGAACCGTGAATGAGAGGTTCTATGTCAAAACTTTTATCCAAAGGATTTAGCAAAATTCTTTCAATAATGTTCATGGAACTTTTGCCAAAAGTATCAGAAACAACGTTAGCAAGCTGAATATTGGAAACGGTTAAAGAGTTTTGAAGACGGTTTTTCTCGCTTGACATAAAGTTAGTCAGTTTAAAACGGTATCGCATAAGGTCACGAAGCTGCCTGATAGCAAGAGGAGGCATAAAGCTTCCAGCTATAAGGTCATGCTTGAATAGATCGGCAATCCATTTAGCGTCTTTTTTGTCAGTTTTCTTGCCACGGATTGCCTTGACATATTTGGGATGTGCCAGAGTTATGTTACAGGAATCTTCAAGAACATTAAATACTGGAATCCAGTACTTTCCGGTAGATTCCATACAAACATCCTTACAGTTATTCTCACAAAGCCACTGTGACAGCTCTTTCAGCCCTTTTGTATAGGTAGAAAAGCGATGGCGTTTGTAGGTAGTAACACCTTTGTTGGTAGATGCAATACAAGCAACAACAAAAGTTTTGTGGACATCAACTCCACAACAGATTGGGTAAATAATTTTTAAAGCCATAGGTAAAACCCCTTTCAAAGAATTACAGGAATAGACAGCATTGACTGATTGCCCAGCAATAAATGAGTAATGTTTATACAAAGATAAGTCTGCGTGCTCTTATGTCACACTTATTTGTGCTTGGAAAGGCAATCTACACATATAAACATGCGGTCCATCCAAATTGGAGTAGCCCACTCACCTCCCCGTGATTTGTAGTTAACTGTTATCCCTATGGCTATAGAATAATAGAATGAGTAGCTCGAAGCCAAGACATTTCATTACGTTTTGTGCCTTGAGCGAAGCGAAAGGAATGGTTATAAACATGAAAAATACTAATATCAGGTGCAGCCGGCTTCATAGGTTTCCACCTTTAAAAAAATTACTAGATCAATCCTATCAAGTAATTGGGATTGATAACTTAAACGACTATTATGATCCAAGTCTTAAGCAGTCTAGACTAGACTGACTAAAACAACACGACAACCTTGAGTTTCATAAAGTAGATTTAAAAAATAAAGCTGAAGTCGACAGCATATTCACCCAATAGAATCCAACTCAAGTCATAAATTTAGCGGCTCAAGCAGGAGTGAGGTACTCTATTGAGAATCTCTATGCTTATGTGGGTTCTAACCTAATTGGATTTATGAATATCCTTGAAGCATGCAGAAACTACCTAGTAAAGCATCTACTTTATGCTTCATCAAGCTCTGTCTATGGTGGTAATAAGGTAGCACCCATTTTCTACAAATCAAAATGTGGATCATCCAGTATCTCTCTACGCTGTTACGAAAAAGTCAAATAAGCTGATGGCCCATACATATAGCCATCTTTATCGTATCCCAACAACTGGTCTTAGATTCTTCACAGTTTATGGACCTTATAGTAGACCGGATATGGCTTACTTATCATTCACGAAAGACATCTTAGCAGGCAAGCCTATCAAAGTCTTCAATCACGGAAAGATGGAAAGAGACTTCACTTTTATTGATGACATTGTAGAAGGCATCGTGAAGCTTATTGATAAGGCACCAGTTACCAATAAGGACTGGTGATGAAAGTGTGGATGACTTAAGTACAAGCTTTGCACCTTACAAGATTTACAACATCGGAAACAATAATCCAGTAAGGCTTATGAGATTCATCAATGCTTTAGAAAAGGCTCTTGGTAAAGAGGCAGAGAAGGTTTATATGGACATCCAGCCAGGAGATGTAATGAGAACCTATGCTGATGTATCTGATCTTGAAAAGGATATTAACTTTAAACCATCTACTAGTATTGAAGAGGGTCTATTGAAGTTTGTAGAGTGGTATAAGGATTGTAAGTTACAATGCTACAAATAGATGCAATTAATTAAACGAATTAGATATAATTTAATAACAAATAAGTACAAGGGGGTATGCTCAAAATGAAAATAGCAATAGCAGGAACAGGCTATGTGGGGTTATCAAATGCAGTACTTTTAGCCCAACATAATGAAGTAATCGCTTTGGATATAATCCAAGAAAAAGTAGACATGATTAACAATAGAAAGTCTCCAATTGCAGATGCAGAGATTGAGGAGTTTTTAGCCACAAAAGAATTAAACTTAACTGCATCAACAGACAATTATGAAGCTTTCAAAGATGCAGAGTATATTATCATCTCTACACCTACCAATTATGACCCAGAGAAGAACTACTTTAATACTAAAACGGTTGAATCTGTGATTGCCAATGTCCTATCCATCAATTCTGATGCGGTAATGATTATTAAGTCGACAGTACCTGTAGGCTTTACGATAGAAGTAAGAGAGAAGTTTAATACAGAGAACATAATCTTCTCACCAGAATTTTTAAGAGAAGGTAAGGCCTTATATGATAATTTATTTCCTTCACGAATTATAGTAGGTGAGCAGTCAGAAAGAGCTAAGAAGTTTGCTGATCTTTTAGCAGAGGGTGCTCTAAAAGAAGATATTGATGTTTTGTTTACCAATTCAACAGAAGCAGAAGCGATCAAATTATTTGCCAACACCTATCTTGCCATGAGAGTAGCCTTCTTTAATGAACTGGATTCATATGCAGAAATTAGAGGATTAGATACCCAACAAATTATTGAAGGTGTATGCCTCGACCCACGAATAGGTGGTCACTACAATAACCCCTCTTTCGGTTATGGAGGTTACTGTCTTCCGAAAGATACCAAACAACTTCTTGCCAATTATGCTGATGTTCCAAATAATATTATGGCAGCAATCGTTGATTCTAATAGGACAAGAAAAGACCATATTGCTCATAGGATAATAGCAAAGAAGCCTAAGAAAGTAGGTATCTATAGACTTACTATGAAAATGGATTCTGATAACTTTAGACAGTCAGCTATTCAAGGAGTTATGAAGAGGATTAAAGCTAAGGGTATCGAAGTAGTAGTATATGAGCCTGCGCTTGAGGAAGATGAATTCTATAATTCTAGAGTAATTAAAGACTTTGATGAGTTTAAGAAAATGTCAGATGTTATTGTGGCAAATAGATTATCAGATGATATTAAAGATGTTGCAGATAAGGTGTATACTAGAGATATATTTAGTAGGGATTAGGAGGAACCAACCAATGCAAGTACGTAAGGCAATTATACCAGCAGCAGGATTAGGGACACGATTTTTACCGGCTACAAAGGCCCAACCTAAAGAGATGCTACCAATAGTGGACAAGCCTACTCTTCAATTTATCATCGAAGAAGCTGTGGCTTCTGGAATAGAAGAAATCCTGATTATTACTGGAAGAAATAAGACATCGATTGAAAATCATTTTGATAGGTCTATAGAGTTAGAACTTGAACTTGAGAAAAAAGGAAAAATGGACTTACTTGAAGAAGTAAGGAAAATTTCAGACATGGTAAATATTCACTATATAAGGCAAAAAGAGGCTAAGGGTCTAGGACATGCTATTTACTGTGCTAAGAGCTTTATAGGAAATGAGCCCTTTGCAGTACTCTTAGGTGATGATATTGTGGATGGAGAGCCACCTTGCTTAAAGCAAATGATTGAGATGTATGAACAGTATAAAGTAACTATTCTAGGTGTCCAGGAAGTGCCCACAGAAGATGTAAATAAATATGGAATAGTAAAAGGGCACCAGATAGAGGATAGGGTATATAAGGTAAAAGACCTAGTTGAAAAGCCTTCTGTAGAAGAAGCCCCCTCAAACATTGCTATTTTAGGTAGATATATTATTAATTCTAAAATATTTGGCATTCTTGAAAATACTAAACCAGGAAAGGGTGGAGAGATTCAGCTTACCGATGCATTAATGGAGTTAGCAGGGGAAGAGGCCATGTACGCTTATAAATTTAAAGGCAAAAGATACGATGTAGGAGACAAACTTGGTTTTTTACAAGCTACTGTGGAATTTGCATTAAAAAGAAATGAGCTGAGAGAAGATTTTCTTAAATACTTAACGGGGATCGTTGAAAAGGAGACTAAAGCAGCGATAGTTGACGAGGTTGCAGTAGGTAAGGAAAAGAGCTGAGTGTGTATTTTAGGCCCATCACTTAAATGTGGTGGGCTTTTTAAATTTGCACCTAGGGTGTCAATTGTGCAAATTGTCAAAAAATACTGTAAATGTCTTGGCGTTATCTATGCAATATGCCGAAGGAAAAATTGCTGGTGATAAGTAATATTATTAACAATGGAATTATTAATAATATGGAGGATATACAGGAGGGGATTCAATGAATCTTTTAGATAGATTAAATAAAGCAGTTAATCATGAAGAAGTTTATCCAGTACCTGTAGCATTATGGGATGTTGCTCCTTGGATGCCAAGTATGATGGGAGTAAATTGCAAGGAATACTATCAGGATCCAGATATCAAGCTGGATGTATTAACTAAATTGCAAGAGACTTTTCCTGAAGCTATCTTGTTCCCTGGGATTTTTCCTGACTATGGGGTTGTAGTTGAAGCGTCGGCCTTCGGTGCAGATATACAATGGATGGAAGATGATGCTCCCTATGCACATGGATGCTTACATGAGATTAATGATGTATTAAAGCTAAAGCAGATAGATCCATCTACCGATGGACTGATGCCCAAAGTATTAGAGGAATGGACTTACTTAAGGAAAAATGCTCAACCAAATCTAATCAAAGACTATGGCTACTTCGAAGGGCATGCCTTTACTATTGGACCTATCGAAACTGCTGCCATGTTAAGAGGATATGACAAGTTTTTTATAGATTTTTTCATTAATACTGAGATGGTTCATAGACTTTTGGATATAGTAACAGAAGGAATAATTACTTGGATAAAAGCTCAAGAAAAAGTTAATGGTCAGCTCAATAGGTTATTTATTGTTGACCATGTAGGTACTCAACTTTCGCCTAGTCACTTTGATGAGTTTTTTAAGCCTTATTTAAAAAGGATATTCCAGGAGTTTAGTTATCCACAATACAGGCTTTGGCATAATGAAGGACGATCCAGCCATGTGTATAATAAATTGCCTGACATGGGATTTAATATATATAATTTTGGGGCAGATCCAGTAGCTGATATAAAAAAAGAACTGGGTGATAAAATTTGTTTAATGGGTAATCTTGATCCCGTTAAAGTAGTTCAAAAGAAAACACCCATTGAAATTTATAATGTAGCAACCAAGGCATTGGAGCAGGGAGCAGCTGGAGGAGGATTTCTATTATCTGGTGGAGGAGGGTTAGCGCCTGGAACAACAATAGAAAACGTAAGAGCCATTGTTGATGCAGCAGATACTTTTAATAAAAAATAATTACAAACAAGGGGAGGAATTAAATTGAAAAGACAATCGTTTAAGATGTTTGCACTAGTTTTGCTTCTTAGTTTAGGAACAGTTTTAACCTTTGGATGTGCTGATACTGATGGTAATAATGGTCCTGTTGAGGAGACCAAGGTAACCTTAAGCTATGGAGGTATCCAATCAACTGAGGATGCGACTACCAAGGCAATGCACAAAATGGCGGAATTAGTTGCAGAAAAAAGTGGTGGATCATTAGAAATAGAAGTTTACCCTGCTTCCCAGTTGGGAGATGCCATTAGTCAGATGGAAGGAGTTATGATGGGTTCTCAAGATATGTTCATTGATGCAGCTTCATTTATAGCCCAGTTTGTACCTGATAAGCAGGTGGACAGTTTGTTTTTTGCATTTTCTGATGAAGAACACTTTAAAACCTATCTGAATGACGAACTAATGGCTAAAGTTGAAGAAGAGTTTTTGCAAGAAAGAAACGTTAGAGTAATAGATCAAGGTTATTTGAGAGCACCTCGTGTAATGGTTTCTAAGAGTCCAATCAATTCACTAGAAGATATGAGTGGATTGAAAATGAGAGTACCAGAGATTAGAACTTATCTTGAATCTGTTAGTGCACTAGGAGCCAATCCGACACAGATTGCGTGGGGTGAAGTATATCTGGCATTGAGTCAAGGTGTAGTAGATGCTGCTGAAGGACCATTAGATGCCGTTTACTCAATGAAGTTTCATGAAGGTGCACCTTATATTACAATGACTAATCATATTAGAGATAATCTAGCTGTTATGATTAATGAAGATGTATTTCAGGGAATGAGTGAGAATCAACAACAAGCATTAGTTGAAGCAGCTGCTGAAGCAGGAGAATGGTATAGTGACCAAGTAAGTAGTAGTCTTGCTGAAACAGTTGAAAAATTAAAGAGTGAAGATGCTATAATTATTGAAGATGTAGATATCGAGCCTTTTGTTAATGTTATGGTTGAAACAGCAACAAAGCTAGAAGATGAAGGAGTTTGGGCAAAGGGATTATTTGAGCAAATTCAGGGTCTCAAGTAAACAGTCTCTTTTCAGGAGGAATAAATAATGAGGGTTTTAAAAAATGGGCTAAAAACAATAATAGATCTGGGATTAAAAATTCAAGTAACTTTAGGAGCTATTTGTTTAGCTATAGTCATAGTTACCATTACTCTAGGCATTATCAGTCGCTATGTTTTTAACTCTCCATTTACCTGGACTGAGGAATTAGGGGTATTCTTATTCGTTTGGATAGCATTTTTTGGAGCAGCTGTTTCAACCGCAAAGAATAAGCATGTGGCAATAGACTTATTGCCACAAAAGCTTTCCCCTAAAACAGTCATAATACTGGAGTTTGTTCTTAACTTGTTTATTTTAGTGTTCTTATGCGTAATGATTTTTGGAGCCATTAAGTTGCAAACTATGACGAGGACTCACTTTAGCGTTGCACTTAATATCCCGAGAAGCGTTTATTACCTTGCACCATTAATATCCGGGATATATATGGTACTAGTCTACATTTATCGAAACTTAGAAATAATTGAAAGAGGTACTAAGGCCTCTAAAACTTCTTCAAGAAGTGCAGAAATATAATAAACAACTGATTTAAAGAAGGGAGGCCATAACCTTTGACTATAGTAATAGCATTAATTGGTTTATTTCTAATTCTAATGGTTCTTGGTGTACCAATTGCTTTTGCTATGGGGGTATCTACCCTAAGCTATCTTTTCCTAAATCCTTCAGCACCAATTGAAATAATTAGTCATAGAATGACAGGGTCACTATTTAGTTTTATTCTATTAGCATTACCAGCATTTTTGCTATCTGGTAGAATGATGAATAGTGCGGGAGTGACTGATAGAATCTTTGATTTTGCAGTTGGATTAGTGGGACGTTTTCCTGGGGGGATTGCCCATTCTAATGCCTTGGCGAGTATGCTCTTTGCCTCTATGTCTGGTACAGCTATAGGTGATACCGGCGGATTAGGGCAGGTAGAACTAAAAATGATGAAGAAGGCAGGATATACTACTGATTTTGCTGCAGGACTTACTGCTGCTTCATCAGTAATTGGGCCAATTATTCCACCGAGTGTCGTAATGGTTGTTTTAGGCGCCTCAGCAGAAATATCTATCGGAAGGCTCTTTTTGGCCGGCATTATACCAGGGATACTATGTGGACTAAGTATTATGGGTTTTGTATACTGGAAAGCTAAATATACTGAAGAAGGTAGAAGCTGGCCAATTACTAGGGTGCCATCAGCACAAGTATTAAAATCTTTTTTAAGAGCTTTCTTTCCACTTTTGACTCCAGTAATAATTTTAGGGGGCATTCTCTTAGGGGTAGTAACTCCTACAGAAGCTGCTGTATTAGCCATTGATTATGCCATAATTTTAGGAATAGTGTACAAAGAGCTAACTCTAAGGAAATTATGGGATACCTTAAAAGACGTTGTAGAAATGACGGGAGTCTTTATGTTCATTTTTGCAATTGCGGGATTCTTTAGTTGGGTATTGACGCTAGGCGGTTTGCCTCAACTCATTGCTCAGACCTTAACTGGCATCACTACCAGCGAAGTAGGCTTATTAATAATTATTGCTTTAATGGCTTTAGCAGTAGGGGCATTTTTGGATACTACTGCGGCAATATTACTAATGACACCCATTATTCTACCTGTGGTACACATGGCAGGCATAGATGTTATCCACTTCTCGGTAGTGTTTATTTTAGCCTTAGTAATTGGTATAATTACACCTCCATTTGGTATATGCCTTTTTGTGATGAGTGATGTGGCAAAGATCTCGGTTTCGAGGGTAACAAGAGCAGCTGCACCTTATCTAATACCTTTAGGTATTACCTTGTTACTAATAATTTTATTTCCGCAATTGGCTACTTGGATACCTTCACTTTTCTTTAATTAAAATAAAAAAAGAGAATTTCAGAAAACCTCTTCACTTTAAGCTCATTAATTTGAGCTTTTTTTTCTTTTCTAAAGGATTATCTTTTGATAATAGAGAAAAAATATGGTTATATCGAGGAGGATGATATAATGCAGCTGACGCAGGAACTAGCACAAGAAATAGTGGAAAAGACCAAGGAAATTATTAAGTTTAACATAAACATTTTTGATGATACTGGTTATATAATTGCTTCTGGGCAAAAAGAACGTCTAAATACTTTCCATGAAGGTGCCTATGAAGTTATTGGATCTGGAATTAGTGATGAGTTTTCCATAGAGAAGGCTAAAAAATACAAAGGTGTTCAACCAGGTATTTTGTATCCAATCCAATTTAACGATAAAATAATTGGTGTGGTTGGTATGAGCGGTGATCCAGAGGAAGTTAGAAATTATGGTGCTCTAGTAAAAATGACAACGGAAATGATGCTCAGACAGGATTTTTTGACCAATCAGCTAAGAGCAGAAAAAGGTGCTCAGAATAATTTTATAAAAAACCTTGCATTAGGGCAATTTGGGGAGGATTTAGAATTATTTATTGAAAGAGGAAAAAACCTTGGCATTGATGTGCTTTTGTCAAGGCAGGTAATAATAATAGAGTTGTTAAAAATGCCGGAATTTAAAGAAAATTTAAGTGATTTGCTTCAAAAGCAAATATATAGAGATGAAGTATTAAAAATATTAGAGAAACATTATGATCATGATGAAGATTTAATACTTTCTATGGGGAATGTAAGATTTTTAATTTTGAAAAGGATAAATAACCAGGTTAAAAATACATCTTCGATTAAAACGGATTTAGGCATCCTTATTGATAGCTTAAGGAAAAAAGGTTTTGATGCTCGGGTAGGAATTGGCAGCTCGCAAATCCACTGGTTAAACCTGAAGATTTCCTACCAAGAAGCTTCTGATGCACTTTTTTTAGGTGAAAGGATGGAGAGTACATCTAATATTCTTCATATTGAAGATTTACTCTTAGAAAGAACTTTAAATAGTATTGACGACTTAATGAAAAAGAATATAATTAATTCTTTTTTGGGAGCGACACAAAACCTTGATAGTAAATACTGGAATGAGATGGAAAAAACACTGGGTGCTTTATTTGATAGTAACCTAAATGTTAGTGAAGCTGCTAAAAAACTGTTTTTACATCGAAATTCCTTAACATACAGGTTAAATAAGATAACAGAACAAACAGGTCTTGACCCGTTGTCTTTTTATGATGCGGTTAAGCTTTATGTATGTTTAAAAATAAATAAGTTAGAAGAAAGATGACAGCGGGACGTTTCGTTTGACATATTCATGGTTTTCGATGTGAAAACTTTTGGTTTAATTGAAAAGGATAAAAAGCTGACATATGTGCTAATTTATATCAAAATAGCAGGAATTTCTACAAGAAAAGTTAAATATATAGAAATAAATCACATGTGCCAGCAGGATTAAATGCATATAAACGATTGTACTATTTAGCTTGGAGGGGTTGAAATTGATTGTTGTTGGGATTGCAGGTGGGACAGGCTCTGGTAAAAGTACTGTGGCAAATGCTATTGTGGAATCACTAGGAATCAACCAAGTTGCTCTGATTGCCCAAGATTCGTACTATTTAGATCGTTCAGATTTGACTCTCGCAGAGCGTGGATTAGTTAACTTTGACCACCCTGACGCTTTTGAAAATGATTTGCTGGTAGATCATTTGCGGCAACTGCGTCACGGCAAGGCTGTTAAGATACCCATCTACGATTTTTCTACCCACACTCGTTTAGACAAAACTGTTATGATTAACCCTAAATCAATTATAGTTGTTGAAGGCATTATGGTCCTAACTAATGAAATGCTACGTGAAATGTTTGACATAAAAGTATTTGTAGATACTGATTCAGATATTCGTGTTTTGAGACGAATAGTTAGAGATATTAAAGAACGGAGCCGTACAATAGATTCTGTGATTGAGCAGTATCAAGAGACAGTTAAGCCAATGCACGATGCTTTTGTGGAGCCTTCAAAGAAATATGCTGACATAATTATTCCTGAAGGCGGTTTTAATAATATTGCAATCAATATGCTAACCTCTACTATTAGACACGGGGCCTAGGTGTGCATTATGCCAAACATCAGGCCAAGTTCTGATTTAACCAACCCTAGGCAAGAAGTCTCCATCTTCTAAGTAAAACGTAAGGTGGAGATGAATTGCACAGGAAACACTTTCCAAAGGGTTTTCTATTTTTTCTCCACTAGATAGTGTGGCAAAGTGGAGGGATGTTTCGTTTGACATATAAGGTTGTGTTTATTCATAGTGGGTCCACATTCTTAGGACTTTGATTACTTGTTCTTCCTCTAAAATCTCATAAGCCATCCTATGCTGTATATTTATTCTTCTTGAATAAAAGTTATTTAAATCACCTGAGAGTTTTTTATAAGCTAGAGGAGTTTGGTAAGGGTTTTTCATTAAAAGCTTTAACAACTTTTTTGCTTTTTTATCCAACCCCGAGGCTTCCAACTTTTTAGCTTCTTTTGCAGCCTGTTTTGTAAAAACTACTCTAAATTCCATCCTATATCCTCCAAAGATTTACAATCTTCAACGGCCTCTTTAGAACCTTCTAAAATGCTTTCCCTCATACCTGGTATTGATAAAAGAAATAGTGTTTCTTGGATAGATGCCCAATCATCTAAACTCAACATTACAACATCACCTTTTTTGCTAGTTATTTGTATGGGTTCAGAATTGTGAATGGTTTGTTCAATTATGTTAAATATATTCTGTCTAGCGTTAGTAACTGGTATGGTTTTCATAATCCGATCACCTCGTATATAATTATACTGTACATGATTATGTACGTCAATGCTTAGAGTATTAAATTTACAACCATATAATAAGTATAAAAAATGGAAAAAATTAATATAAAGGAAGGATTTTAAGGAAAAATGTCGAAAAATGAAAGTATCATAGGAAATCAAACAACATTAGTATACCTAAAGCAAAAAAATATGGTTACTTAAATGGGGTAAGTGCTTTAAGTAGGTACTTCCTCAGAAGCTTATTTGGTTTGAGGCTTGAGATTAATTTGGATCTAAGCACACCAAATTATATTGTATTGTACAGTATAATTTAGTGTGTTTTTTTACATTTTTAATTTTAATGTATAAATATTTTTAATGTAATTAAATTAAGCAAAATAAAATTACAATTCATTTTTGTGCACTCATTGGGGGGCATACTTACTTTGGTTGAGTCACCGTCCGAACTGGAAAAAGAATTAAAAAAGCTTGCTGTACAAATTCACTTAAAACACTATGGAAAAGGACCTGAGGAGGTTTGGGTCAAGGTACATAGAAATATTGTTACTTTTTACTGTTCAAAAATAATAACCCCCTTAGAGGATACACTACTAAGGATTTCCGGCGGAAGAGAGGAGGTTTTACGCATTAGAGAAAAAATCTATGCACACATTAAGCCACACTTATTCTTAGAAGTGGAGAAGGTATCGGGGTGTAAAGTGTTAAGCCTTGCTGCAGATATTTGCCTTGAAACAAAATCTCTGCATGGATCGATTCTTTTTTTACAGAACATTGAAAAAGAGCTTTCGTAAATAAATATTATACTAAAAATTAATATGAGAATTTTAGTATTTTTAAGGGCAAAATTACCGAAAGGTAATGACTGCAAAACTATGGGTCTAAGGCTTAAATCAATTAATAAGCTATGATTGCCAGGTTGCAAATTGCACGTGAATTTACCTGCCCTTTATTTAAGGACAGGTTATTTATTTTTAATGTCTAAAAAAGATAAAGTATTAAAAATTGTAATGTCAATTTTAATGAAAAGTTTGGTATTGATGGAGGAAAAAATGAATTTTAAATTATTAGCCCAATTTATTGACGTAACAAAGCTGGAAAAACTTTTAAGTTCTCATCGAAAAATAACTGGTGTATCCTGTGAACTTTATGAAGAGGGTGCTGATATTCATAAGACCCAAGCTATTTTAGAATTTCCTATCTCCGTAGCAGGTAAGGTAATGGCAAAAGTCGTTGTAGATCAACCACAGGAAACTGTAAACTTAGGAGAAATTAATTATTTCTATAATTTATTCGTAGATATATTAGCAGAAATGGGGGAAAACCAGCTTAACTGGACCAAAACTAAAGCAACAAACCTTTATTCTTTAGAGAATGTCCAGGAACAGCTAGTTGATGGATTACTGGCTGTTTTGTCAGAACGTGACTATGTTGCCAATGGACATGCGACAAGATTGGAGAATCTTTGCTTAAGTGTTGGACAAAGAGTGGGTCTTTCTTTAACACAGTTGTCGGATTTATCACTTTTAGCACGAGTTCACGATATAGGAAAAGTGGGAGTACCAGACTCAATCTTATTCAAAAAAGGACCTTTGACTGAGGATGAGTGGATAATAATGAAAATGCATCCTATCAAGGGATATCATATTGCTAAAAGATTTCCTACATTGAGTAGAATTGCAGAGTTAATCCTAAAACATCATGAAAGATGGGATGGACATGGATATCCAGCCGGTTTAAAAGGAGAAGAAGTGCCTATTGAGTGCAGAATACTTGCTATTGTAGATGCTTTTGATGCTATTACTAACGATAGACCCTATAGGGCTGCTAGGATTAGAGATGAAGCAATTTCTGAACTGGCCTGCTGTACAGGTACACAATTTGACCCTTGTTTAGTTAATGACTTTTTTGAGGTCTTACTTTTATCAGAGACAAAATCAGCTGAATAATATAGGACAAAAAAATACTAATTGATAAAGGCAAAATCGCCTAAAGGTGATGACGCAAAGCATAGTATGAATATCAACAGTAGTAGGAGGTGATCAAATTGAAGAAAAGAGAGGTATTAGTTCATGGGGATAATTTAAAAGAAGCGCATATGGTGGTTCAAAATCTTCTTGAAGAACATGAATCAATAATGCATACTGAAATACTAACTAAAGGGCGAAGAGGTTTTTGGGGATTTTTTAGGAAGCCAGCTACTATAAAAGTAATCATAAATGCTGGCCAAAGTAGGGGCTATCAAAAACAACAAGAACGCGAACAAGACGGAATGGCTGAAATAAGTGAAGGCGTGCTTAAAGTATACGGTCCAAGTGGTGGGAGAAAAAAGGCGGTGATTATTCCGGCAGCGGGAGCTATACTGCGTGTAAATGGAGTACCAACACGTGGATCTAGGCAAGTAGGTGAGGATGAGGAAGTTGAAGTTGAACTTATTAAGAATATAGGAGAGGCAAAATTAGAGGTTGAGATTTCCAAAGATAATCTTATTGCGGGAGTTAGAATTACCCCTCAAATTACTATTTTTCATCAACTAGTTGACCAGAGCAGGCAAAATGTGCTTCAATTGATCACTCATCAGCAGAAGATTGAAAAAAGAGTTATTACCTTTACCGAAGTTGAAGAAGCTTTACAGGCTTATGGTGTATCCTTTGGTATTGACCATAATGAAATACAAAAAGCTATAGCCGCTGCCGACGGAGATTGGTGGGTAGTAGCAAGAGGGCAGCCTGTGCATCAGGGCAAAGATGGTTTTGTGGAATATATGTTTCAGTGCGAACCTGTTGAGATAAAATATGGAGAAGAGGAATGGGTGAATTACTGGGAACGATATACTTTTCCCGGTGTACGGGAAGGAGAAGTGCTGGCAGTTTTGCATCCAGCGCAAGAGGGTCTTCCTGGAAAGGACGTTACAGGAAAAGATATTTTGCCAAAACCTATTAAAGAAGCATACCTGCAGGTAAAAGATGGAGTGAAAATTAGTGATGATGGATGCAAGGCTATTGCCACTATATCTGGAAGGCCTGTGTTAGAAGGTTATAGAAAAAAATATATAAAAATTGTTAAATGCATGATACATCCTGGCGATGTGGACATTAAGAGCGGTAACCTACGCTTTGAAGGTGACCTCATGATACTTGGTAATGTCAAGGAAACTATGCAAGTGGCTGCCTATGGAGAAATTACGATTATGGGGAACGCAGCGGATGCAGTCATTCAGGCTGGCGGGAAAATATTTTGCAGAGGCAAATTTTTTGGAAGCAAAGTTCGCGCGGGAGGATTAACGTCATTTTATAACAGGGTTAGTAAACTGTTAGATAAGTTGGACGAAATATTGGATTGGATTATGAAGGAATCAATCAGAGTTAGAGAGTACTCACTACATGAAAATAAGCTAGATGAAGTATATCTTAATGAAATTGTAGTGTATTTAATTGATTACAAAAAAGCAGAACTTGAAAAGCTTCTTAATGAATATATTTCTATCATAGAGGAACAGGATATACCATTTCCATCTACAATTAAAGATTTAGTACCAGCTATTAAAAATTTAATTTCCAGTAGGTGGAGGAAGGATATTTCTATATATGATGAGGTTAATAGCATCCGTGAAAAAAATCAAAATATAACTAAGATTTTGGAAGCTATCCCCGAGGAAGCATGTGATATCTATTGTTCTTATGCTCAGGGTAGTATCCTTGAAACCAATTGTAACATTATTGTAGGCGGTCAGGGCTGTTATCAATCTTCTTTGATAGCAGGCAAACAGATTAGAGTCAATGGAACCTTTAGAGGTGGTGAGATGCTTGCTAACCAAGATATTCTTGTGGATGAAGCAGGTTCCGAAGGTATGTCTGCCGGCAAGATCAAAATAAAGACATCTGATAAAGCCATTGTTACCTTAAATAAGGTTCATCCCGAAACCATCGTTCGACTAGGTAACCAGTCGTATCTTTTTGAAGAGGAAATGGAAAGAGTAAAGATGTATGTTGGGGTTGAAGGGAAGATTAAAATAAATAATTTAACTTCAGGTGGAGTTTCCCACAGGATGAGTTCAACTAGAGTTCAGGGAAAAGCACCCAACTAAGTTTCACTGAATGACTCCATGAATATTATAGAGCGAAACTTGCCAACTTGTTTGGCGTAGCTGAGCTAATCCTTTAGGGAAACCGTTATCCAGGGGCTTAGTACCACTTATCTCCCTCCTATTTCATAATAGGGCATATTTTGTAGTGGCAGGATGACTTACAATATTTTCATTTGTGTTATACTATACCTACAAAAGGTTATTTTAGCCGAAGAAATGTTGTACATAACTTTTAGAAATGAGGTGGAAACATGTTGGATTTAAGTAGCTTAAGGAAAGCAGTTTTATCACTAGAGAGGGCTCTAGGCTTTACAGGTGAAAGACTAGCTATAAGCAATATATCAGTTGAAGAGGAAGAGGTTATTAAGGCTGGTGTTATTCAAAACTTTGAGTTTACCTATGAACTCTGTTGGAAGTTTATGAAACGATGGCTTGAATTGAATCTTATGCCAGGACTATTGGATGGGGCATCAAGAAAAGAATTATTTAGAAATGCACTTGAGCAAAAGCTGATATCCGATTTTTCTTCATGGGTTCGTTATCACGAGCTTAGAAATACCACCTCACATACTTATAATAGAGAAGTAGCAGATGAGATATATTCTATTACCAACGATTTTTTAGAAGATGCCACTTATTTACTTAAGGCATTGGAGGCTCGTAATGATTAAATTAAGTGAAAAAGAACTACAACTAGTTAAAAATATCCTCAAAAACTATGTTCATGATTTTGAGGTTTTAGTATTCGGTTCTCGAGTCAACGGGAATACTCATGAGCATTCTGATTTAGATATAGCCTTAAGAGGACCAGATAAAATAGACCTTTTACTCCTAGCGGATATTAAGGATGAGTTTCAAAACTCCGATCTTCCGTTTAGAGTCGACATTATAGATTTTAACAGGATCTCACCTGAATTCCAAAAAGTTATATTAGAAAATCATAAGATCTGGTAGTAACGATTAGGATTCTATATGGTAGGCGTGATTGGGAGCAATTCCTATAGGGTAAGAGGGCAAGACTATGAGGATCTTGATATTGAGTGTTAATAGAGAGCTTAAACTTATATGATAAAAGGAACTGTTATCTGTGTCATTTAACCGACCCTAGGCAAGAAGTCTCCATCTTCTAAGTAAAACGTAAGGTGGAGATGAATTGCCAATTCGCTGGACAAAGCGAATAAACCAAAAAAATTACCACTAATACACATGCAACACTTTCCAAAAGAACATATGTTTGGTACAATATAAGCAGGTAACCCATAGAGAACTTTGGAAGGTGTTAAAAATGAACAAGGCCTATAAAATTAGAATATATCCCAACAAAGAACAAATACAAACAATAGAAAAAACCTTTGGCTGCAGTAGGTTTATCTACAATTATTTCTTGGCCCAAAGGATAGACCTATATAAAAATCAGGGTAAAAGCATTGGCTATATTGACCAGCAAAACCAATTACCAATACTAAAAAAAGAATTCATATGGCTAAAAGAAGTAGACAGCACATCCTTACAAATGTCACTTAGAAACCTGGACAAGGCCTTCAAAAACTTCTTTAGAGACAAAAGCATAGGATTTCCCAAGTTCAAAAATAAAAAGAATAACAAAAAAACCTATACAGTAAACTATGTAAATAACAACATCCAAATCAAGAAAAATACAATAAAACTACCAAAACTACAATGGATTGAAGCTAAAGTCCATAGATATGTACAAGGCAGAATAATAAGTACCACAATATCCAAATCACCCACAGGAAAATACTTTGTATCTATTATTACAGAAGCAAATATCAAGCCAACAGATAAAAAAGCTAAAGCTAAAGGTAAAATAGGCATTGACCTGGGAATAACCCACTTTGCCACACTATCTAGTGGAGAAAAAATAGAAAACCCAAAATACCTAAAGAAAACCCTGGAAAAACTAGCAAGAGAACAAAGAAGCTTGAGTCACAAACAAAAGTACAGCAATAACTGGTACAAGGCTAAAAAGAAGGTTGCAAAACTTCACGAAAAAGTAAAACAACAAAGAGCCGACTCTCTACATAAGCTATCAAAAAGGATTATAGACGAAAACCAAATCATAATCCTAGAAGACCTAGTAATAAAAAATATGATAAAGAATCATAAACTATCAAAAGACATAGCAGATGCCAGCTGGTATAAGTTTTATTCCTTTCTAGAATACAAAGCAAAATGGTATGGAAAAACAATCCATAAAATAGATAGATGGTATCCAAGCTCTAAAACCTGTTATTACTGTTGCCATGTTCTGGATGAAATACCACTAAACACTAGAAAATGGGATTGTCCTAATTGTCATACCAAAGATATAGACAGGGATAAAAATGCAAGCCTAAATATACTAAAGCAGGGATTATTAGAAATTGCAGAGATTGCATAAACAGGATTCTTAACTCAGGTGGAGTTTTGACTCCATCTGAGTTTTAGAAACCGTTATCCAGGGACGTAGCGCCACTTATCTCCCACTTGTAGAAGATAGGAGTCTTGGAGTGAAACTTGTCAACTTGTTGATATAGCTGAACCCATGCAAGGCTAGTGGCGGTAGTCATCGGATAAATAAATCACCGTAGGGACTACGGGTAGAGCCTGTGGAGAAAGTAGGTTGCGAAATCTATGAAGCAGGAAAAGTTCTTAAGGCTTTTTGCACTTAAGAAGCTCCCACTTCTAAGCCGATAGGTGAAAGTGGGAGAGGTTCACTAAAAATCTTTCCTGGACAATTGTAATTCTCTGGATGGTGTTAATCTTCTACCTATCACACCAGCCAGCAACAGAGTCTAACCAACTGAGCACAGGAATAACTGAGGCTATTGTAAAAGCCGTGGAAAAAGTTGCTTCTAATGTGAATTTTGATATAGGAAGCTTCAATCACATCATAAGAAAAAATGCCCATTCCCAGATAGGGATTTAGAAAAATAAAAATGCTTTCCTCTAGACCTAAAGAAGAAAGCATAAATTAGTTGTTATTCAATTTGAGCCTTGAGTTTCTCTAATTCTTTCATATCAAGGCCTGTAATATTAGAAATTACTTCAATTGAGAGTCCATTTTTAAAAGCTGCAATAGCTAATTCTTTTTTGCTTTCAGTTCTACCTTCAGCCCTACCTTGAGCCTTGGCGGTACTGATCATATTAGCTCTTTCATGTAAAGAATTCTGTCGTGCCTCATAAAGGGCCATTGCAGTCTCATCGCTCAAGTTTCTTATTAGTCTTTTTAATAGCGTCATCCATGTCTGCAATCTCCTTTCTTGTTTCATCAGTAATGGATTTGTCAAAGAAATATAACCATCTATGTAATGGGTTGTTTTCAAGATCTTTGTGTGTGAAATTTTTCCCGTCCGCTGTTTTAGCTCTAACATCTAATCTTCCAGTTTTGTCTTCGACAAGTTCTTTAGTAAGTTCCTTGTTGTCAACTATTTCTAAAGAAACTAATTTTTTTCTATCGACTGGGTCAAGAACTGCGTTTAGAAAGGCGATGAGGTTATCTTTTGAATCTTCTTCTCCCAATAGTTTTTTAAAAATAAAATCATTAAGAGGGTTAACCTGTCTAACTGTCATAATATTCTTCCTTTCTATCTTATTTTACCACAAATGGTTTGGTGATAGAACATTTACAGTTATGCTTACAACAAATACTATTAACATAATTTAATTATAGCAGAAAACAGGCATAAATAGAACATATGTTTGGAAAAAGTAAGAAGGGATGAAAGCGGGACGTTTCGTTTGACATATTCATGGCTTTCGATGTGAAAACTTTTGGTTTATTCTTTTTTTAATCCATTAGAGAGCTATTGAATTGCCGAATGACACTTTTCAAATATCTCCGAGTTATTTTTGACATATGTGCTAATTTATATCAAAATAGCAGGAATTTCTACAAGAAAAGTTAAATATATAGAAATAATCACATGTGCCAGCAGGATTAAAATGCATATAAACAATCGTACTATTTAGATCGTTCAGATTTGACTCTCGCAGAGCGTGGATTAGTTAACAATTATAGTAGTTGAAGGCATTATGGTCCTAACTAATGAAATGCTACGTAAATGTTTGACATAAAAGTATTTGTAGATACTGATTCAGATATTCGTGTTTTGAGACGAATAGTTAGAGATATTAAAGAACGGAGCCGTACAATAGATTCTGTGATTGAGCAGTATCAAAAGACAGTTAAGCCCATGCATGATGCTTTTGTGGAGCCTTCAAAGAAATATGCTGATATAATTATTCCTGAAGGCGGTTTTAATAATATTGCAATCAATATGCTAACCTCTACTATTAGACACGGAGACTAAGCAAGGTAAAATAACTGATTAAACTAGATGGGAACTATATAAATGTCAATGAATAAATTTTTATCCTGGATCTTAGTTGTTTTATTTATGGTAGTGATATTTTACTTATCACACCAGCCAGCAATAGAGTCTGACCAGCTAAGTACAGGAATAACAGAGATTATTATAAAAACTATAGAGAAAGTTGTTCCTAATGCTGATTTTGATATAGGAAGCTTCAATCACATCATAAGAAAAAATGCCCATTTCTTTGCTTATTTAGTACTTGGAGTGTTAGTGATCAACGCTATGAGAAGAAGTGGAGTATCTGGATATCGGAGTGTAGGTATAGCTCTAGTAATTTGCGCTCTTTATGCTGTGAGCGATGAGGTCCATCAGTTGTTTATCATTGGGCGAAGTGGTGAACTGAGGGATGTGCTCATTGATAGTGCCGGGGCTAGTGCTGGGGTTGGAGTGTATTGCCTTATTGATAGGGTGGTTAGGTGTAAAAAGGAGAACGATAGTGTGTGAAAAATAAGAAAATGGTATATAATAGTTATATTTAGTATGTGGGGTTAGAAAATGGAACTTTTTAGTGCTCAAATGATAATAATATACTTTCTATATGGGTTAGCTTTTTTTACAATGGCCATTGTAATTGCTTCTCAGGGCAGAAAAGATAGCAGTTTCATTCTGGCTAAACCAATTTGGTTTTTATCAGGATTCGGAATTTTTCAAGCCTTTGCTGAATGGGCTAAAGTTACCAAATTGCTTTATATGTATCAGATTACTCTATTAGACATTTTTACACTTCACTTGATTGATGCATTGACGGTCACAATTTCCTTTACATTTCTACTTTTGTTTGGTATGCACCTGGTAATTGCCTCTGTGGGAAAGTATTCTCGATTAAAATATTTACCCATATTGTTGGCAATAGCTTGGGCTGTTAAGTTCATACTAATAGATTTAATTATTATACCAACAGAAAGTTTTAAGATTTGGAATGCCACTAGCATTGCCTGGGCGAGATATTTGCTGGCTTTTCCCGGATCTGTGTTAGTAAGTGTAGGTTTAATCCTGCAGCTTCCTACATTAAAAACTTTGGATTTAAAATCAGCATATTATAGTTGTCTGGGTGCAGCCATTACATTTGCTGCTTACGGCTTTTTTTCCGGCTTAATAACGTTTCCTGTTGATTTTTGGCCTGGGAATGTTTTAAATAGTACAACTTTTTTACAATTTACTGGTTTACCTGTTCAACATTTCCGAGTAGCAATGGGATTATTAATGGCTTATACAATTATCAAGACAATAAATATTTTCAATGTAGAACAACGTAGACGTCTGGAGGAAGCTGAGAAGCTAAGTGTGCTGATGAAAGAGCGGGAGCGATTTTCAATAGATTTACATGACGGTGTTATTCAATCGGTTTATGCTGCAGGTCTGATGATAAAAGCAAGCCAAGCCATGCTTAAAAAAGAAGAAAAAGTAAATGTCAATGTATACGAAAAGTTGGAAAATGTGAACACAAGGCTTAATAAGACATTAACAGAACTTAGAAGCTATATTAAAAATTTAGGCAAAACATCAGAGGATAGTCTACAACGGATGTTGTCAAATTTAATTCTTGAATTTCGTAATTTATCAATGATGCATATTGATCTCATAGATAATTTAAAAGGCAGCCTATATCTAAATAAAAAACAAGAAAATAATGTATTCCACATAGTTCAAGAGGCACTATTTAATATGATAAAACATGCTGATGCTACAGAGGGCAGGATTATCATTGGAGAAAGTAATAATAATATAATTATTAAAATAATTGACAACGGGAAAGGTTTTGACTTGCAGGAATATCAAAAAAATAATCCTGAAAGTAAGGGCTTAACAAATATGAAGGTTAGAGCACAAAATTTAGGTGGTGTTTTAACTATAAATACTAATGAAGGTCAGGGAACCGAAGTGATTCTTCGATTTGAGGACTAGATCACATTATAATAATCGACACAATCGTAGCTAATAACAGTCCAGACATCACAGCTATGAAATTTCGCCTGACTAAATCCATGGGGCTTACCCCTGCAATACCAGCATCGGCTACCACACCAAATGCCCAAGCTGTTAAAGTTCCTCCACCAGCCCAAATACAAGCTATCTGTCCAAATAAATACCTACAATACAGGGTAATACAAAATCTCTACGAAAAACCATCAAAACTATAACTGTTATAACCACAGCTAGATATATCCAGTGTGATAAGGTAGTTTTTTCAAGTTACAGAAAAAAAGTATAAAAATTCAATATAAAAAATGACAAGTAGTGGTAAAAATATTACCAAAATTGACAATCCACACAATTGATCAAAGTACTATTCTTTTATGCAGATATGGTGTACAATTTAGAGTATAAGCCTTAAAAGAAATAATATATTAAACTATAATATAGAATTAAAGGAGGTAATTTTATGTTCGGAATGATAGGACCTCTAGGTATATGGGAGATAGCTTTAATACTTATCATTGCTTTGATTGTTTTTGGGCCTGGTAAACTACCCGAGGTTGGGAAAGCAGTAGGTAAGGGGTTAAGAGAGTTTAAGAGTGCAGCGAATTCGATAACTAGTGATGATGGAGATAAGGATAAAGATAAGGTTACAATTCAAGCAAAAGAAGAAAAAGAAATTAAAGAAACTAAAGAGAATCAGGACAAACCGTCTTAAGTGTACTTAAAAGCCTCAGGAACTTATTAGGTCCCTGAGGCTTTATATTAAGCAGGTCTAATCATAGACCTGCAGAGATATTGCTGAAAGTTTTGTTTTATGATGGGCTAAAACCTTGTTGTTGCCACCATTCTTCTTTGAGGTCGTCATAATGTTTTTCGAAGCTGGCAAGGTGATCTTCTTCCCATTTAGCAAGGGTTAAGTAAAGATTTTTTGCAGCATCTATTTGTGTATCTGCAGCAGCTTTTTTATAGAAATCAGATGCTGATCTTTCCATCTGAATAGCAATTCCAAATACTGATACAGCTAAGGAACCTGATTCTGTTCCAGCAGTATTCCAGTTAAATATGTGAGGGGAAGGTACTTCCTCCATCTCACTAGGATTAAGGATTACAGTATCTTCGCTTACGGATTTATATAGTTTCTTTAACCAGGTCAAATGCTTTTCTTCTTCTTTGGCAAAATGAATATATGCTTCCTTTGATTCAGGGTTACTTTCTTTTTCTGCTGCTAGCATATAAAAATTGTATCCTTCTAATTCATTTACAATGGCTTGCTTAATTACTTCTAAATCATTTGTGATAGGCATGATTGTCCTCCTTACCATCATAGTATTAGCATCCATGCTAAAAGATACATAAATCTAGAAATTATGCTATTATCTTTAGCTGAGTGATTTCAAATCTAGTTTGGCTATTTTTTCTACAAATAATGCTTCTACAATGAATATAAATTATCCTATCAATGATTCAAATCTTGACAAAATCTTCATGTTGGCTTAATTTTCACCTAATGGGTGATTTTTTGGTTTTCGGAAAAACTATCAAGAGGATTCTTAGAGCTTTAGGTGAATTATAGAAGAATGATTTTGTTAATCTAGCTAAAAGGGAGATAGCGCAATGGCACGGAAAAAGTATGGGAAAACATGGTGGGGAAACGCCTGGGTGGAAGCCCTTGAAAGAATAGATAGTGATACAAATAGATTGCCCAGGGGTAGAAGCTATGCTAGTGGTGATAGGGTAAGTCATATTGAAATAACCACAAAGGGTAATATTACGGCAAAGGTCAAGGGAACACGTCGCAGACCATATAATGTCGAGATAGGACTTAAAAAATTTAATGATCAAGAAATTGAGACTATCCAAGAATTAATTGAGAACAATCCCCTTTTAGCTTCAGAATTATCTATGGGTAAGCTACCGGAGAGTCTTCTTGAATTATTAGATGAACAGGGGGTTCATCTTCTTCCGGATTCATGGAATGATATAGCGGCTCAGTGTTCCTGTCCTGATTGGGCTAATCCGTGCAAACACCTTGCAGCTGTTTACTATATAGTAGCTAATGAAATAGATAAGGATCCATATCTATTATTTAAGCTAAGAAACGTCTATAAAGAAGACTTGTTAAAAAATGTATCATACAACTCCCAGGACAACCCATTGGTAGAGTATAATGAGGAATTGCTCTTTACCAAATACAGTGATTACATCCCTAACGGCCTCAATAACGGTGGTGTTGAAAATATTGATTTAAGCTCAATTGCAAATAATATGCAGGGTGAACAAATCTTTGCGCTTTTAAGCGATGCTCCTCTTTTTTATGAAGGAAAGGATTTTAAAAAGAAATTACTTAAAGCTTATCAAAACTGTGCTAAAGCTGTAGAAGAAATAGAGCTTATAGATAATGGCTACTCTTTTAAAAACTTAAGGCTAACCCTTTTGTATCCAGAAAAAAGCGAATCTCCGTATTCTTTTTTTATTAGTAAAGTTTCAAGTTCTAAGGAATCCTTAATCTTTACAGGTGAGGAAAAAAACATTTTCATTCCCCAGTTTCAAGCTGGAACAATAACCTTAAAAAGAAAAAAGGGCATCATAGTACCCATAGAAGAAGTAATAGATCTGTTTTTAACCCTTCCGTTAGAATTACCAAAGGAAAAGACCTCGCCCTGGGCAGATTTTTTAAGTGCAACGGCAAGTGTAGCTCGCGCCCTAACCAAATCATCTGCCTTTGTACCCGTCGTAAAATCAATAGATGAAAACGGAAGCTTTAGGATAGGCTACAGACCCTTAGATAGGGCCAATAGCCTGCAAAAAATAATTAAATATCTGGTGCAGCTACTACCTCCGGATTTAATCTATAAGAAAAAAGAAAAAAGCATACTATTAGAGGAAGAAGCAATAGAAGAGGTAATCCAGTTAATTTTGTCCCAGATCATGTACCGCTATAACAACCAAAAGCTTGACCCTGGGGATGAAGTCGCAGGAGTCTTCTTTAATGGCATTCACTATCAAGCAGACAGCTTTGAGAAAAGGCAGACGGGAAAAGCAATTGCAAACTGGCTTGCCTGGTTGAATCTTGAACCTGCTCTCGTGGCGCCTATTATTAAAATTGGCCTTCCTGTAAAAGGTAGTGAGAAATTCAGATTGCTGGTAGATGTTGAGAACAAGAGGGATCCACTAGGTCCCATACTACCTTTGAAAAGGGTTTTTTCTAACAAGGGAGAGACCAAGGATCTAATATTCTCAATGCCAGCTCCTATAGTGCGTAGGGAGATCTCAAAACAATTGACAATTGCCGGGGAGTATCTGCCGGTATTGAAAAGCATTCTCCAATTTAAAGGGAAAAAGGGTGCAGAGGTTACTTCAGAGGCAATGGCAGAATTCTTGGGACAAACCCATCAGATTCTTTCTTTGCTTGGAATTAGTGTGATGATTCCGCGAGAGCTAAAGAAAATGGTGGCTCCAAGACTGACCATTTCAGCAAAAACAAAAGAGGGTACAGCCTCTTCATCAATGTCATATCTCAACCTTGAGGAGATGCTTGATTTTTCCTGGCAAATAGCACTAGGCGATAAGCTGCTATCACCTAAAGAATTTCGTGAGCTTGTAAAAAATGCAGGTAAAATAGTCAAGTACAAGAATGAATATCTCCTTCTAAAGCCTGAAGAAATAGAACGAATGCTAAGAAGGATCCAGAAACCAGAACCTAAGATGTCCTCCATGGAAATTCTACGGGCAGGCATTAGTGGAGAAACACAGCAAGCTGACTTTGTACCTGACGTGATATTCCAAAAGATGATAAATGCTCTAAATTCTAAAAGTATTCAGGAAGAGATATCCCCGCCTACAGGATTAAGGGCAGAGCTACGACCCTATCAGCAAAGGGGTCTAAGCTGGTTATATGGAAATGCAATACGGGGATTAGGCTCCTGCCTAGCTGATGATATGGGTCTAGGAAAAACTGTTCAGATTATAGCTTTAATCTTAAAGCTAAAGGAAGAAGGCAGGCTATCTAAACCCGTTCTGGTTGTATGTCCAACAACACTAATAGGTAATTGGAGTAAGGAACTTGAAAAATTTGCTCCGTCTCTTGAGGTAGAAATCTATCACGGAACTACTCGTAAATTAAGTAGTAAAAATATAGATATAATTATCACTTCCTATGGTATCCTGCGTGGAGACAGGGCAAAGTTCAAGAAAAGGCCCTTTGAAATGGTTGTTATTGATGAGGCGCAAAATATCAAAAACCCTGATACAGAACAAACCAGAGCTGTTAAAGATATCAAGGCCTCTACCTATATTGCCATGACAGGAACGCCTGTTGAGAACAGACTTTTAGAGCTGTGGAGCATTTTTGATTTTATTAACTATGGATTTATGGGACGTAGGAAAGATTTTCAGGTTCATTTTGCCAATCCTATTGAAAAATATAGGGATGGAGAGAGGATTCAAAAGCTAAAGGATGTCACAGGGCCTTTTATCCTTAGAAGGCTTAAAAGCGATAAGTCAGTAATCAAAGACCTACCAGATAAAGTAATAAAGGATGAATATTGTTATCTAAGCGAAGGGCAAGCAGCGCTGTATCAGCAGGTCACCGAGTCTCTTTTAAAAGAGGTTGAGGAAAGTGAAGGTATAGAAAGAAGGGGAATAGTATTTAAACTCATAACCTCACTAAAGCAAATCTGTAATCACCCTGTTCACTATACTAAAAAGGGAATTGTAGAAAAAGAGCATTCAGGTAAGGCCCTAAAAACTCTGGAACTGATTCAAAGCTTAAACGTGAAAAATGAAAAGGTATTGGTCTTTACCCAATACAAGGAAATGGGAGAGCTTCTACTAGAACTCCTTAGGGATGAACTGAAGGTAGAACCGTTTTTTTTCCATGGAAGTCTTACCCGTAAAAAGCGTGACGAAATGATAAATCAATTTCAAAATAATCCTGAAAGTTCACCGATCATGATAGTGTCTCTAAAGGCAGGAGGCACAGGTCTAAATCTCACAGCTGCTTCAAATGTAATCCATTATGACCTCTGGTGGAATCCTGCAGTCGAGGACCAGGCTACAGATAGGACTTACAGAATAGGACAGCTGAAAAATGTAATGGTCCACAGGCTGATTAGTATAGGTACCTTTGAAGAAAAAATAAATGAAATGATCGGAGATAAAAGGGAACTAGCAGAATTGACAGTTACAGCAGGTGAAACTAGAATTAGTGAAATGTCCAATAAGGAACTCAAGGATTTGTTTATGCTGGACAAACATTAGTGAGCTCGTTAAGCCAAAGCTAAATTATAGGTAAAAATACTAGTCTTATACTGTGCTTATGGTGTACAATTGGCGTAATAAGGAAATATACATCTAGCAGGGACCCTATTATTATATTAAGAGTTTTGGGGGTGTATAATAATATGACAGATAGAGACTTACTTGAACTAATTGCCAGACAGGTGGCCAAGTTAACTGAAGATGTAGGTGAACTAAAAGTAGGACAAAAAAATCTTGAATTAGGTCAGCAGAATCTTGAGGTAGGACAGCAGAATCTTGAAGTAGGACAGCAGAATCTTGAAATGGGACTAAAAGGTCTTGAAGCAAGACAGCAGAATCTTGAAGCAGGACAGCAGAATCTTGAAATGGGACTAAAAGGTCTTGAAGCAAGACAGCAGAATCTTGAAGCAGGACAGCAGAATCTTGAAATGGGACTAAAAGGTCTTGAAGCAAGACAGCAGAATCTTGAAG
>LOER01000040.1 GCA_001515945.1 Desulfitibacter sp. BRH_c19 | reverse complement strand
TCCCTCTGGACCTTGAGGACCTTCTGGCCCAGTCTCGCCTTGTTCACCCTGCGGTCCTTGTGGTCCCTGTGGACCTTGAGGACCTTCTGGCCCAGTCTCACCTTGTTCACCCTGAGGTCCTTGTGGTCCATCTGGACCTTGAGGACCTTCTGGTCCAGTCTCACCTTGTTCACCCTGCGGTCCTTGTGGTCCCTGTGGACCTTGAGGTCCTTCTGGACCAGTCTCACCCTGTTCACCTTGAGGTCCTTCTGGTCCTGGAGGTCCTGGAGGACAAATACATCCCATGTTTTATCAATCCTTTCCTGAGATTTATTTATTATATTCTCAAATGGAAAAAGATGTGATTAATAGAGGTGAATACTATCCCAATATCTTCAGGCTAGCATAGGATAATAAAGAGATAAAAAAGAGGGGACGTTATAAGGATGGATGATTACCCATTAACAGGTATTTTGGTATCTAACAGGAAAAATAAAAAAAGAATTTTGAAGCTTTATCAACGTTATCATAATCTGACCTTAAGGCTTTACGCCTTTACTTCGGCAGATATTCTTTGGAAAGAGCAACAAATTGTTGGGCTTTACCTGATTAGGGGTAAATGGAAAAAAAATAAATTTCCTTTTCCTCATGCCGTTTATAACCAGTGCTACAATAAAGAAAAAACAAAAACTATTCGGCGCCTAACGAATATAATTGGCAGTAGCAAGTGTTTTAACAATATAAATTGGTTTAATAAATGGAAAGTATATAATCTATTAGATATGTCGATCCTCAAAGGCTATATACCAGATACATTTTTATTAAATGATGTGAATGTATCAGAACTATTGAAAAAATATAAACTGGTATTCATTAAGCCTTCATATGGATATAAGGGAAAGAGCGTGTATAGGGTAGAGCTAAAGGAAAATGGAGACGTTCACATATCTTTACACAGCTTAGCCCCAAGATTTATTTGCAGAAAAAATGAGGATATTCAGCAAAAATTAGATGAAATCCTTTGCGGAAAAAGTTTTATAGTGCAGAAAGGGGTTGAGTCTAGTCAGATAGATCATCACTATTATGATATTCGGGTTCTTGTTCAAAAAAACATAAGCGGGGAATGGGCGGTTTCCACCATGGTCTGTAGAGTGGCTAATGAGCTTTACTTTAACACTAGTGCATATGAGTCAATTTATGATGCTGAGGAAATTATTGCTAGACTATTTCCTTTGAAAAAAATGAAAGAAATTGTTCTCCAATCCATTAAGGAGATAAGTGTAAATGCTGCACAAGTATTGGAGGCTCATAATGGTATGATGGGAGAATTAAGTGTGGATTTTGTATTAGACAAAGAAATGAAGTTGTGGATTATAGAAATTAACGGGAAACCCCAAAAAAGCATTTACAAACACATTAAGAACTTTAAGCATGTGCAACTAATCTATAGTAGACCGATGGAATATGCTTATTATCTTTCTCAATCCACTAACTTTTGATGAAGGGCTAGGTGAAGCATACGGTTGGTTTAGTATTGACAATTACCTAAATAACTATTTGATAAATTGGAAATAAGCTAAATGGTACATAAAAACCATAATTTAAATAAAGGGAATGCTACTGTAGAAGATATAACAATTCCTGTTTTGTGTTAAGAAATTAAAACTAATGCATGGGATCATGGGGACATTATATCATTTTTGTGGTATTATGGGAATCGGTAGTAGATACTTTTCACACAGTCTGACGGTTCTCTTGCTTCCTGGTATAGTATTCTTAAAAAGGTAAAAAAACAGGGTACAGATTAATTTGTGCCCTGTTTTATATTTCTTACTGGCAGAAACATATTTGAGGCAGTCTGCCGGTTTTCTTGCTTCAAAATGTACGGCCTGAAGAAAAATAAGAAACAGCTTCTTGGGCCAAGAGTTTATAGTACAAGGTATAAATTTTATGTTATTATAATTATATAGGAGGAACTTTATACCAAATAAATTTAGTTAAAATGGGGGACTGAGTAATGAAGAAAGATAAAATTATTAAGAAAAGATGGAAAAGGGTGGCACTACTTTTTGCGATTTTGTTTGTTTTTACTTCAACCACATTGGCATCCCAGGCTGCTAATGCAAATCAGAAGACATTGAACGCGATATTCGGACTGACGAAGATAATCTATAATAGCAGTGATCTCACTGCCCATGCAGAACCGTTTTTAGCGGATGGGACTACATATATCCCATTGCGGAAGATGGGGGAAGTATTTAATAAGAATATAACATGGGATGATGCTACTAAGACGGTGGTAGTGTCTGATAAGCCGGTTCCTGCCTTAGAAAATATGCAGGCGCAATTGAATGCTAAAGACAATACCATAGCTATGCTTGAGGTAAGAATTGCCGAGTTGGAAGAATATATTAGTAAGAAGGAGCCGGATCTTGATGATCTGGAGGACCAACTTAATGATGATTATGATGAGTATGAGGACATTGAATTTGAGATTTCTCTTTCCGGAGATGAAGATGATATAGAGGTAGAAATAGAGGTTGACCTGGACGACTTTTACACAGAATGGAATAAGTTGAGCAATAGTGATATAGAAGATTACCTTCAGGACATTTGTGATGATATTTTGGATGAATTTGAAGACGCGGATATTACCGGGAGTATCATTGACACAGATGAGGATGAGGAGCTAATCTCTTTTGAGATAGATTCTCGTGGAAATGTGGAAACAGATTATGAGGCGGATATTGATGACCTGGAAGATCAATTGAATGACGATTATGATGAATATGAGGATATTGACTTTGAGGTTTATCTTTTCGGAGATGAAGATGATATAGAGGTAGAAATAGAGGTTGACCTGTACGATTTTTACACAGAATGGAATAGGTTGAGCAACAGCGATATAGAAGATTATCTCCAGGACATTTGTGATGATATTTTAGATGAATTTGAAAATGCGGATATTATCGGGTTTATCATTGACATAGATGAAAATGAGAATTTGGTCTATTTTGAAATTGATTCCCAAGGAAATGTAGAAATAGAGTATGATGCCTATCTAGGTTCTCTGGAAGACCTAGAGGATCAGTTGGATGATGAATATTATGATCAGCTTGGCGACACGCAGGTGTATATAGAGCTTGAAGGAGATGAAGATGACATTTTATTCATTGTAAACATTGATCTATATGATTATGATGACGAGTGGGACGATTTAGATGAAGATGATGACATATACCCATTCATGCAGAATATATATAGGGACATTGAAGATGAATTTGAGGACGCATATATTGAAGGAGTTATATATGATATAGATGACGGGAAGGACCTCTATTGGTTTTAGAATGACAGCGGATGATAGTATACTCAAGAAAAGCTGAGACTTATTAAAAAGTTTCAGCTTTTCATGCATGTACGATGAAATTTATAAGGAAGCGTATGGACGGTTCTCTTGCTTCCATTTTGCTTCCTAAGAAGCAAGAGGGGTAGAGTATTATACAAAGGGACCCCTTGTTTTTCATGCTTTGGAACGTACAATATAGTGTTCTCTGTTCTATTAATTTAATGGCATACAAAGTATACCTTTTTTGTAAAGGTATATTTAATATCTGTTATAAACAGGATTTTTGACTTCAGGTGGAATTTCTACTACATCTGAAGGTTATAGAGCGAAACTTGCCAACTTGTTGGGATAGCTGAACCCATGCAAGGCTAGCGGTGATAGTAATCGGATAAATTAAATGGAGTATTAAGGGGAACTTTTGTAGTTACTTTAAAGTCTACAATAATAGTACATACATTATGAAGAGGTGACTGAGTGAAAATTTTTTTTTATTTAACTACAATTTTAGTACTTATCTTTACTATTTCCACTAGTACCGTTCTAGCTAAAGCAGATAAATCTTTACCACAAGAGGTTGAATTAACTTTAGGCAGCAATATTGTAATAATAGACGGAGAGAGTCACCAGCTAGAAATATTTCCATTTATCTTAGATGGAACAACCCTTTTACCCGTACGCTTTGTAGCTCAGGATGTCCTGGGAGCAATAGTTGACTGGGATAGTGCAAAAAAGGAAATAAGTATTAGCCGTGAGGATCAAAAAATTAATTTGTGGCTTAATAGAAATGTTGCATCAGTAAATGGTGAAGGATTTAATCTGCAGCAAGCACCTACTCTTCATAACGATCGTACTCTTGTACCACTACGATTTTTATCAGAGAATATGGGACTTAATGTCAGGTATGAAACCACAACTAAAAAGATATTTATTAGTCAAGACAAGGACAATGAGATAGAGGTTACTCCTCCCATTGCAGATTTCAGTTTATCGAATAAAGAAGTTTATGCGGGTCAACCACTTGAGATCAGAGACAATTCTGTTCACCCTGATGGGCATGCGATTACAGCCTGGTTATGGGAAGTGGAATCAGAAAATGGACAAACAATAGTAGTAGATAGCATAGTAGGAAATATCTTAACTAAGCGCCCTGGAAAATACACTATACGTTTAAAGGTTAAAGACCAACTAGGTATTTGGAGTGATTGGTATGAGCGAGAATTACAAGTACATCCTAATCAATCTCCGATTATAAATATTTTTGAGGCCAACAAAACTGTGGTTGCTCAAGGAGAATTGATTGAATTTGAGTATGATAGTCATGACGAGGAATGGGACTTAATAGAAGAAGAGCGATGGGTTTATCGTTGGTACAGCAGTACAGGTCAATTGCACGAAGTGATTGGAAAGCCAAAAGCCCTTTTCGGTGAACGTACTTATGAAGTCATTTTAAAGGTTCGAGATTCTTTTAATAACTGGAGTGAAGAAGCTAGTATTGAAATAGATGTTACTAAGGAAAAAGTGCAATCTGAATTCAACTTTAGGTTTCTAGATCCCCACCCAGGAGATATAATACTCAATACTGATTATGACAACTATAATCTACTTCCTGATGCGGATTGGATAGTAAAGCACGGTGGACCTGTTTTACTTCTTAGTAATAGTCCCGAGCGAGTGCTATATCCTGGAATAACTTATCAAGACAAGATTCAAGGGGCGGCTAGAGTTTATTACTATCATAAAAATTTAACTGGACAAAATAGCCTACTAAAGGTTTGGGCAGAAAATAAAGGTGACAAACCTGTAGAATTAATAGTTAGTAAGTCTGGTTTGGGAGGGCCCATTAATGATGAAATGCACCTGGGGCAAAAAGTTAGTAGTAATTATCTATCATCTGATGAAGTAACTAAATTAAGTATTGCTCCAGGACAAAGGATTGTATTAAATGGCCTGCAAGCTGATAAATTTATTAGGCCGGAGGAGCTAATGTCTGGCATGTTGGATATTGAAGCAAGTGGGCCTATACAAATCACAGTAGCTATGGTTGATACTAAGTATTCAAATTCAACACCCTTAGAAATTTTACAGCCAGACGGGCAACATCCAAGAGGGACTTACGAAAATAGTAACATTTTAATTGATGTTATGCCAAGTGGAACTCAGCCTGAAAAAATTCTCATTGGCAGAGGTATAAATGAAGAATATTTTCTTCAAGGCACAGATGCGTTAACTGGGGAACATGTTATTAACAGAGGTAACTACGGAGTAATGTATAATATTAGGTTTCAAAGTGAAGTCACTACTGGAGCATTGATCAATGCTCGCGGGACAAGATTTAAGGGTTCTATAAAAGCATTTGATGACAATGTTTACTTGTTTCCTGTCATGGGAGTGTTAGGTACTTCTTTTTTCTCTGCAATAATTGGGGTTGTGCCAGAAGGAAAAGAAGTGTCATTAGTCTATACACCTCCAGGTGGATCAGATACACCTTTGGTTATCGGGCTCATTCCAAAAGAGTCATGGTAATTAAGTTAACACAACATTAAGCAATGCTATTCAGGGACGGTTCTTAACTTGAGGCAAGCTAAGAACCGTCTATACTTATACTAACAGAAATATAATCTTCATCGGTAGATAGTATTTATTGTAAAATACGAAATCTTAGAGCTACTGGCGCCCGCCAAGTTTTGTTTTACTAATCAATTATCTTTATTATTCTAAATTAAACTATTATTACCTTGACTCTTATGGCTTCCACTTCTTGAAAGTGCGGGGCAAAATCCACGCTTTTGCCTCTCTCCTGTTAATACCGGAATACCTAATTCGCACATACCATCTTTTCTATAAACACATACACAATCGCATATCATATCTTGCATGGAAAAATCCTCCTAATCTGCATAAAAATTATCAACCTATGTTTGTTAGTATATCCAAAACTTCATTCGTTATTGGTTACTTATTCTGTTGAAGTGGGTATTACGGATGCTTAATACGGTTATAAATAAAAATATCAGTTTTTTGCACAAAAAGTGTACAATAACTTGACACTTTTAAGGTAACCTGTTAAAATATCATTAATGTTAAAATTATAAATTGAAATAAAGGTTGTGAAAGGGAATAGTAGGGAAGAGAGCTTGTCAGAGAATGATGCCCTTGGCTGTGAGGTATCGTCAAGTAAAATTTTCCGAAACCCACCCTGGAACCGCTGGTGATAAACCAGTTACGGAGCCCCACCGTTATTAGAGGGGAGGGTATAACCTGTACGCAGGCGTACCTGATTGAGTGGGTACTGTATTATTGCAGTATCAATTAAGGTGGTAACACGGAAACTTAAGCTTTTCGTCCTTTTATGGATGAAGAGCTTTTTTATTTTACAAAAACTGCACGACACAAAAACATGACCCAAAAAAGGAGGAGCTTAATATGAATATGTTCGGGAAGGTAGCCTTTATAGGTGCAGGAAATATGGCTGAAGCAATGATAAAGGGATTACTAAGCAGCGGATTTGCTGATGCAAATAATATTTATGTAACTAATAAGAGTGATAAAAACAAGTTAGAAGGTTTGAAAACACGATGGGGTGTTAATGTTAGCAGTAATAAACACCAGGTGTTAGAAAATGCAAAAATTGTTGTTCTGGGTGTAAAACCACAAGACATGGAAGGTGCTTTAAATGAGATGAAAGGTATTCTAACCCATGAGCAGTTGATTATATCTACTGCAGCGGGTTTGTCCCATGAATGGTTTGAAAATTACCTAGGAAAAGATTATTGCCTTGTAAGGACTATGACTAATTTACCGTGTCAAGTTAAGGCAGGAGCTACTGCTGTTACAATGGGCTGCAATACCAAGGATAGTCAAAGATTTATAGTTGATGCATTATTTAGTTCTTTAGGTATTGTAGTTCATGTTAAAGAGGATATGATAGATACAATAACCGGTCTAAGTGGTAGTGGTCCAGCCTATGTATATTTAATGATAGCTGCAATGGCGGAGGCTGGGGAACAAAATGGGTTAGCAAAAGAAGTTTCCTTTCAGCTTGCAGTACAGACTGTCTTTGGGGCAGCAAAGCTTGTAAAAGAATCAGGCATAGATAGCAATAAGCTTGTGCAGTTAACAAGTTCAAAAGGTGGCACTACTCTTGCTGGACTACAAGAACTGGAAAGTGGAGGTTTCACAAAAATGATTGGCTTAGCAGTAAAAATGGCAGCACAAAGATCAAAGGAGTTAAGTGTAAGTTACTAAGAATAAAAACGTGAGGCAGGAGTCAGAAGCCAGAAAAAGTTTGTAAACCGTTGATACCTGAATGTATATTCTAGGCACAGAAGACCATAGCAAACGGAATTGCATGGTTTTCTGTGTCTGTTTTATTGTTTATAATAAAATATAGTATAATAGTAAAAAAAGCTATTGAATTATTATGCGTTAATTTGTATAATTATAAGCATAGCTAAAATGGAAATTAGGAGGCTTTGTAATATGAAAGTAGGTATTGTGGGTGCTAGTGGTTATACAGGATTAGAATTAGTACGTATTTTACAGATGCATCCCCAAGTGAAACTGGAGTTACTTACTTCAGAATCTTATGTTGGAAAAAAACTAAATGAAATTTATCCAAGTTTAGGCTTGAATTTTAATATGGAACTTGAAGAGTTTCATTGTGATAAAGCCCTTGATAGGTGCGATATTTTATTTTTAGCTCTTCCTCATGGATATTCTTCAGAGATTGCTAGAAGGGGTTATGATAATAACAAGCTAATTATAGATTTGGGAGCTGACTTTAGATTAAAAGAATTAGAAAATTATACTAACTGGTATAAAACAGAACATAAAGCTCCCCATCTATTAAAAGAAGCCGTTTACGGCCTTCCAGAAATATATAGTGAACAAATCAAAGGTGCCAAAATCATTGCAAATCCAGGTTGTTATCCAACAAGTGCTATATTGGGGTTAGCTCCATTGTTCTCAAATAAAATCATTGAATACAAAGGATTAATAATTGATTCTAAGTCGGGAATATCTGGGGCAGGAAGAAAAGCAAACGCCATAACCCACTTTAATAGCGCTAGTGATAATATTAATCCATATGGTGTAGGAGAACATCGCCATACGCCAGAGATAGAACAGGAGCTTTCCTTTGTAGCAGGGAATCAGGTGACTATAACCTTTACTCCCCAATTAGTTCCAATAAATCGGGGAATACTAAGCACATGCTATGCAACTTTGACAAAGGATATTAGCGAGGATGATATAAGACAAATCTATGATGATTTCTACAAAGATAAACCTTTTGTGGGAATATTACCAGAAGGAACATGGCCTCATACAAAATGGGTAGCAGGCAGTAATAAATGCCTTCTTAATTTTAAAGTAGATAAGCGAAACAATAGGATTGTGGTTGCTTCAGTAATAGATAACCTTATTAAAGGTGCATCAGGTCAGGCAGTACAAAATATGAATATTGCTCTTGGTCTAGAAGAAACTACAGCATTAGATATACTAACTGTATACCCGTAAGGTGGGGACACCAACCAGGGGGACGGTTCTGCTGGCTGGTTCTAAGAGGTTAATTGGAGACATTCATATTCAAGAGGCAAGGGGCAAGATACACGAGGCAAGAAGTTAGCAAGAAGTAAGATTTGAAAATCTTACTTCTGACTTCTGAATTCGGACTTCTGACTCCTGAAACTAGAGGAATGTCCCCATTCACCAAGTTGGGGACATTCCTCAACAACAAAGCATATCTCTAAAAGAGGTGTGTCCCCGTTCATTAAAAGGAGGAATAATTTTGTCAGAATTTAAGTTTATTGATGGTGGGATAGCGAATGTTCAAGGGTTTAAGTCAACTGGAATTCATTCCGGTCTTAAAAAAGCCAAAAAAGATTTAGCTATTATTTATTCTGAGGCTGAAACTGCAGCTGCTGGTGTATTTACAGAGAATAAGGTTAAAGCAGCTCCAGTATTAGTTAGTAAAGAACATATAGAAGCTTCCAATGGTTACTGTAATGCCATTGTAATAAATAGTGCCAATGCAAATGCATGTACTGGTGTAAAGGGCATGGAAAATGCCAGAGAAATGGCAAAAATAGCAGCAGGCCAATTAAAGTTAGATGTGAAGGAAGTATTAATCTCCTCTACTGGTGTCATTGGCGTTCAATTGCCCATGGATATCATCTTAGAAGGAATAAAGAAAGCGAGCAAGTCGTTATTTAATAGTAACAGCTCAAGTGATGCTGCAGAGGCAATTATGACTACCGATACCTTTCCAAAGGAGGCAGCGGTTGAGGTAGAAATAGGTGGGAAAACTGTAAAAATGGGTGGTATGGCAAAAGGATCAGGTATGATACATCCTAACATGGCAACTATGCTTTCATTTGTTGCTACTGATGTATCCATAACTCCCCAGTTACTTAAAGAAGCTTTAGGAGAAGTAGTAGATGAAACATATAATATGATTTCTGTAGATGGAGATACCAGCACTAATGATATGGTGCTTGTATTAGCAAATGCTTGTGCAGGTAATGAGCAAATAACTGAAAAAAATTCAGATTACGATGCATTTAAAAATGCACTATCTGCACTTTGCTATAGACTATCTGAGTTAATAGTAAGAGATGGAGAAGGGGCAACCAAATTTATAAATGTTAAGGTTATTAATGCCAAATCAGTAGAAGATGCCAGAAAGGCTGCAAGATGTGTTACGACCTCCGCCCTTGTAAAAACTGCAATTTTTGGGGAAGACGCAAACTGGGGCAGGGTAATTATGGCAGTAGGAAATTCAGGAGCAAATTTTGACCCTGGTGTAGTTGATATGTATATAGAATCTAAAGCTGGTAAGGAACAGATGATGGAAAACGGAATGGGACTTTCTTTTAGTGAAGCTAGAGCAAAGGCTATTCTTGAAGAAAAAGATATTGGTCTTGTGGTTGATATGAAATTGGGATCATCTGAAGCTACTGCTTGGACATGTGACTTTTCCTATGATTATGTAAAAATAAATGCTGACTATCGTTCATGAAAGGATGAATTGAAATAATATGAATTTAACACCATTAGAGAGAGCCAACGTACTGGCAGAAGCTTTACCATATATTAAAGAGTTTTTTGGAAAAACAATAGTGATAAAATTCGGTGGGCATGCCATGGTTAATGAAGAATTGAAGCAAGCTGTAGCAAAGGATTGCGTATTAATGAAGTATGTGGGAATGAATCCTGTTATTGTCCACGGCGGGGGCCCTGAGATAAATAATATGTTAGATAAGTTGGGAAAAAAATCCTCTTTTGTGAATGGGCTAAGGATTACGGATGAGGAAACTATGGAAGTTGTAGAAATGGTGCTAGTAGGTAAGGTTAATAAATCAGTTGTTAGTTCCATAAGTAGAAGTGGAGGAAAAGCCTTAGGTTTTAGCGGCAAGGATGGGCAGTTAATTGAAGCTATTCCTCATAAGGCTACTTCAAAAGACCATAATGGAGAAACTGTTATCCATGATTTAGGTTTTGTAGGAGAAGTAAAAAAGATTAATCCTGAGATATTAAAGACCGTCATTCAACAGAGCTATATTCCTGTTGTTGCTCCCATAGGAGTTGATGATAAAGGTCGGAGCTATAATATAAATGCAGATTATGTAGCGGGAGATATGGCTAGGGCCTTAGGTGCAGATAAGATGATCCTTTTAACCGATGTAAAGGGTATCTTAAAAGACAGAAATGATGAGAATTCTTTAATTTCAGTATTAAAGGTAAGAGAAATTCGTGATTTAATAGAGAAAGGAGTGATTTCCGAGGGAATGATTCCTAAAATTCAATCCTGTGTGCGGGCTCTTGAAGGGGGCGTACGAAAGACACATATTATTGATGGGAGAATTCCTCATTCGCCGCTTCTGGAAGTTTTCACAAATCAAGGAGTTGGAACCATGGTTGAACTGTAGGAAACTAGGTAAGTTAACGGACTAGTGAACTCGTTCAGCCAAAGCTGAACATCGGAGAATCAGATGGAGACTCTACTCCACCTGATTTAGACACACTTATAGAAGTGGGGGTCATAACCCTATAGAATATTTTGGATAAATTTGAGGTGGATTTTAATGAATAACCGAGACATATATGAGATGGGAACAAAATATGTAATGAATACCTATGGAAGATTTCCCATTGCCCTTGAAAAGGGTGAAGGCAATAAGGTTTGGGATGCTGATGGTAAGGAATATATAGACTTTGTTGGTGGATTGGCTGTTGCTTCTTTAGGACACTGTCACCCAGAGGTTACTCAAGCAATGTATAAACAGTCTGGGGAGTTAGTGCATACTTCAAATCTTTATTGGATAAAACCACAGGTAGAGCTAGCAAAAACACTTGTGGAGAATAGCAGTTTTGCCAAAGTATTTTTTGGCAATAGTGGTGCTGAAGCAAATGAAGGTGCTATTAAGCTTGCTAGAAAATACTCTAACTTGAAGTATTGTTCTGAAAGATATGAGATAATAACAATGAAAAGTTCCTTTCATGGAAGAACAATGGCAACTTTAACTGCAACCGGACAGGAAAAAGTACAGAAAGGTTTTGCTCCATTATTGGAAGGATTTAAGTATGTTCCATTTAATAATATTGAAGCCCTTAAGGAAGCAGTAACAGAAAAAACATGTGCTATAATGCTGGAGCCTGTGCAGGGTGAGGGTGGAGTGCATGTAGCCCAAAAAGACTATTTGCAGCAGGTTGAGGCATTATGTAAGAAAAAGGACCTTCTTTTCATAGTAGATGAAGTACAATGTGGAGTGGGTAGAACGGGGAGACTTTTTGCTTACCAGCATTATGGTATAAAGCCACATATAATGACCTTAGCAAAGGCCTTGGGTAATGGCACAGCCATTGGAGCTATGTTGGCTGTTGAAGAAGTGGCCGGGTCATTTCAACCTGGAGACCACGGATCAACCTTTGGAGGAAACTTCTTGGCATGTTCAGCAGGGAAAAAGGTATTAGAAATACTCTTAAGAGATAACCTTTGTGAACAAGTAGAAAAAATGGGTGAATACTTTAGACAAAGACTAAGTGAATTAAAAAATGAATTTCCTTCTATTGAAGAAATTAGAGGAATTGGATTATTAATAGGCTTGGAAGTAAAAGGTGAAAGCCTTCCTATAGTAAAAAAAGCAATGGAAAAAGGGTTACTATTAAGTGCCGCAGGAGGCAATGTAGTAAGATTCCTTCCTGCCCTTAATGTAGATAAGGAAACCGTTGATAAGGGCTTAGAAATATTTAAAGTCGTTATGTCAGAAATAGAATAAATATAAATTGGGTACATTGAATGTCCCCATAAATAAAAAGGAGGTTTAAAATGGAATTTAAGGAGCAATTAGCGAAAGGGTTACAGGGTAGGGATTGTTTGTGTTTAACTCAGTTTTCTAAAGAAGAACTATTTTACATTATGGATTTAGCAGCAGATATCAAGGAGAAGTCAAAAAAAGGAGAGCCTTATGATGTGCTAAAGGGTAAGACCTTGGGTATGATTTTTCATAAACCTTCAACTAGAACAAGGGTTTCTTTTGAGGTTGGTACAGTACAGCTAGGCGGATATGCTCTCTTTTTAAGCGCCAATGAACTGCAGCTTGGAAGAGGAGAGACAATTGGTGATACTGCAAAGACCCTCTCTCGTTATCTAGATGGTATCATGATTAGAACATTTTCCCATGAGAGTGTTGTTGAGCTTGCAGAAAATGCTAGTATCCCAGTTATCAATGGATTGACTGATTATTTGCATCCATGCCAAATACTTGCAGATTTATTTACGATTAAAGAAAAAAAGGGTATCCTTAAAGGATTGAAAATGACCTATATTGGTGATGGAAATAACGTAGCTAATTCTCTACTAACAGGATGTGCTATGGTTGGGATGGATATTGCAGTAGTGACTCCACCGGGATATGAACCAGTACAATCTGTAGTGGATCAGGCAAAATCTATTGCGATAGAAAGCGGTTCGAAAATTTATATTGAGACTGATCTACAAAATGTAATTGAGGGGTCCGATATCGTCTATACAGATGTATGGACTAGTATGGGACAGGAAAAGGAAACACAAGAAAGATTGAAGTTGTTCCAGGGTTATCAAATGAATTCTGAAGTCCTACAAAAAGCTAAGAAAGATGTTCTTGTAATGCATTGTCTGCCAGCCCACAGGGGTGAAGAGATTACCTCCGAGGTTTTAGATGGTCCTAACTCAGTAGTGTTTGACCAAGCTGAAAACAGGATGCATGCTCAAAAAGGTTTATTAGCAGCGCTACTATAGAAAAATGACATAAGAAGGGTAAGGTGTGTATCTATGAAGAAAGTTGTACTTGCATATTCAGGAGGACTTGATACATCAGTTATTATTCCATGGTTAAAGGATAATTACGGATATGAAGTAGTAGCCATGGCAGCGGATGTTGGACAGGGAGAAGAATTAGAACATTTACATGAAAAAGCAATCAATAGTGGAGCTTTAAAGCTTTATATTGAAGATTTACGAGAAGAGTTTATTACAGATTATGTATACCCGTGTTTAAAAGCCGGAGCCGTATATGAGGGCAAGTATTTACTGGGGACCTCCTTTGCAAGACCTTTAATTGCAAAAAGACTTGTAGAGATAGCCAAAAAGGAAGGTGCAGAAGCTATTTCCCATGGAGCAACAGGAAAGGGAAATGACCAGGTTCGATTTGAATTAGCTGTGAAGGCTTTAAATCCTAATTTGAAAATTATTGCTCCCTGGCGTGAATGGGATTTAAAATCAAGAGAAGATTGTATAGAATATGCTAAGAAAAGAAAAATACCTCTAGGTGTTACAAAAGAAAAAATTTATAGTAGGGATAGAAATCTTTTCCACTTAAGCCATGAGGGTGGGGACCTAGAAAATCCTGAAAATGAACCCAAACTTACGGAATTATTACAGATAATCACTCCACCAGAATTGGCACCAGATAAACCTACTTATATTGAAATTGAATTTGAAGAAGGCATTCCTGTAAGAATTGATGGAAAAGCTTTAAGTCCCATTGAGCTTATGGATTTTGTAAATCAGGTTGCAGCTATAAATGGAGTTGGTATTTGTGATATGGTTGAGAACCGACTTGTAGGAATGAAATCAAGGGGAGTATATGAAACTCCAGGTGGAACAGTATTGTATTATGGTCATCGAGAACTAGAATTAATAACCCTTGACAGACAAACCTTCCACTATAAAGAACTTTTGGCTCAAAGGTATTCTGAGTTAGTATATGATGGTGTTTGGTTCCACCCATTAAGGGAAGCATTAGATGCTTTTGTGAACAGCACTCAAAAAACAGTAACAGGTAAGGTAAGGCTTAAGCTATATAAGGGAAATATAATGCCAGCAGGGTCATCTTCACCATATTCTCTATACGATGAGGATATTGTAACCTTCGGAGAAAGTGCAGTTTATGACCAAAATGATGCAACGGGATTTATTAATCTCTTTGGTTTATCAATGAAGGTAAAAGCTTTAATGGAAGAAAAAAGTGGATTGAAAAAGTAATCTATCTTAAAGTTAAATACTGCAGATTTGCTATAGTATGGCCTTATCCATTTTGGGTTGGGTCATATTATTTTTGTTAATAATTACTTAAGAAAAGCTTAATCTTTTCTTTATAGATAAGTATAATTTCCTATGCTATACTTTACAAGGTAATTTCAATTAGGATACCATTTCCCAGGGTTGGCTTTTGAAATTTTCCTGCACCTGGCATCAGCTTTAGCTGTCATATTATACTTTAGAAAGGATTTAGCTCAGGTAACTAAGGGCTTTTTATCATATATTACCCAAAAAGATAATAATAACAGGGTTCAATTTTTCTTTGGGCTGTATATAATAGTTGCGACGATTATTACAGGTGCTCTTCGTCTTTTGTTAAAGGCTTTGCACCCTAAAATAGCATACTGATTACTAAAAGCTTGTGCTTATCAACTTAATGGCACAAGCTAAGTTTTGTATAGGGACATAAGCTATGCGCTGTATAGTTAGTTTTTGGGAGATGAAATTGTGGATATAATTCTTAAATTTACGATACGAAATATTAAAGAAAAAAAGCTAAGAACCTTTTTAATCATTTTATCGGTTATGCTGTCAGCTGCCTTGTATTTTGGCTCTACAGGCTTAGCTAATACAATTGAAAAAACATATTCTGAGTATCTTACTAAGTATTATGGGACTGCTCAGATAATGATATATCCTAATGAAAATTCCCCATCTTCATTTATTCCTGATAACCAACTTGGTTCTTATGCTGATGAATTGGAATATGCTGTTGGAGTAATGCAAAGTAGTGGGGTTTATAAAGTATCAAGAGATGACGTGCTGCGTTTTAGTATTCTTGGCTATGAATTCAATGACATAAATAAGATGCATAAATTGGTTCTAGCCGAGCAGTCAGGGTTGGAACCTTTTTCGGGGAGAAAAGTAATCATTAATAGAGATACTGCTGAAAAGTATGGCCTTGAAATAGGAGAAGGTCTGGATTTAGAAGTACAAGGACAGAAGATTCAGTTTAAAATAGTTGGTATTGCACAACCAAGTGGTCTGTTTTTGGAAGATGGTAGAACTACATATGCTGTTGTACCAAAGGAATATGTTAATTCTTTAAACCAGGTTAGAGGAAAATCTAATACAATATATTTGAAACTTCAGGATGCATCTCAAAAAAATGATTTTATTGAAAAAGTATCTCTTGAGTATCCTCGTTATACTGTAACAGAAACAATTAGTGAAGCAGATATTAAGGAATATTCAAATCAGATAACACAACCATTTATGATGATGATTGCTATTGTGGTTTTAATAAGTATATTTATAATTTATACTTCCTTTAAAGTAATTGCGTATGAAAGAATACCTATAATAGGTACTTTTAGGAGTGTGGGAGCAACTCGTAAAATGGTTAATACCGTATTTCTAGGTGAAAGCTTAATCTACGGTATAATTGGCGGATTCTTTGGATGCATCCTTGGGATAGGTGTCCTTAATGTGATGGCAAAGCTTACCACGCCTACCTGGCTACAGGGCATTACAACCTATGTGGTATATACACCAGCACAAGTTTTTACTACCTTTACTTTGGCAGTAATTCTATCATTTTCAAGTGCCTTTATTCCAATTTGGAAGGTTGCTAAAATTCCAGTTAAGGACATTGTTTTAAATAACATTGAAAACAAAAAGAGACCTAAAAAGTATAAATATATTTTAGGATTCATACTATTGGCCCTTTCCTTGGCAATTCCTCCAGTAGCTCCAAATGAACTGGTTATGCCCCTATCAACCCTGGCACTACTAATAGGCATAGTAGGTGTTATATTACTGTTACCGTTAATTCTAAATTTATTAATAAGATCCATGGAAGGGTTATTTGAAATACTTTTTGGAAATGAAGGGGTATTGGCGCTAAAAAATCTAAGGAACAATAAAAACATCATAAATAATATTGCATTATTATATATTGGCATCACTTGTATTTTAATTGTAAAAATTGTGGGCTTTAGTGTTATGACTGAAGTGACGTCATTTTTTAGAGACTGGAAGTTTGAGATAATTGCATCTCCTTATAATGCTGATAGACATATGGAAGCAGGCCTAAGAAGTGTGCCCGGGGTGCAGGACTCCTACGGGGCCCTTACTGCTAGGGATGTGGAAGTTGTGGGAACTGATTATAAGATATGGACAGTTGAAGGTATCAATGAAAAGTTTTTTGAATTTATGAATATAGAAGTACCAGAGGGTCCTGAAGAGGCAGTCAAGAAATTAAACTCCGGTAGATTTGTTATTGTTGCAAACCATATTAAAGACTTATTAGGACTTAAAGAAAATGACATAATGACCTTAAAAACTCCCAGGGGGGATATTCCCTACCAGATAATTGGCTTTATGAACACCATAGAAAACAATGGAAACTATGTAGTCATGTCTGATAGGTATTTGAAACTAGATATGAATGAACAGTACTATGATATGGTTTACATAAAAACCAATGCTGACCCAAAACTCGTCCAACAAGAAATAAATAAAAAATATAGCAGAGCCCCTTTTTGGAATGATACTATAGAAAATATAGTGGAAATAAATCACCAGAGCAATAGTCAGCTCTTTATGCTCTTGGATGGGTTCTCCTATGTAACCATTGTGATTGGTATCTTTGGTGTTCTAAACAATTATATAATTAGCTTCATGGAAAGAAGGAGATCTTTTGCTATCCTACGATCTGTAGGTATGAGTAAAAAACAAACACAAAAGATGCTGTTGATAGAGGCTTTGTCTGGGGGACTAATAGCGGGGGTTATAGGGGTTTTAGGCGGTGTCATGGGTATTCATACAGTTTCTTATTTGCTTCGCAGTATGGGATTAAGTGGTACCATGCAATATGATTTCACAGTCTTCTGGTTTGCAGTTATAGCTGGTACTGTAGTTTCAATCGTTGCATCAATAAGTCCCGCACTTAAAACATCAAAAATGAGTATAGTATCGTCTTTAAAGTTTGAGTAAGGAAAGTTTGAATAAGAATGGGAAAGGGTGAAATCCAATGGGAGTAGTAATAGAAGCCATAAACCTATGTAAAACCTTTCAACTAGGAGAAGTTAGTTTAGAAGTGCTAAAGGGGATCGATTTAACTATTAAAAAAGAAGAATTTGTTTCCATTATGGGGCCTTCAGGGTCAGGGAAAAGTACTCTCTTATATTTACTTGGAGGTTTAGATAAACCAACTAGTGGCCAAATAAAGGTCCTAGGTAATGATATTGGAGTTATGAAAGACAAAGAGGAAAGTGAAATGAGGCGGAGATCCATCGGATTTGTGTTTCAGTTCTATAATCTAATACCAAACCTTAATGTTGAAGAAAATGTGCTTTTGCCTGTTTTATTGGACGGAAAGAAACTTAAGACCTATCAAGAGCCCTTAGAAGAAATATTGGAAGTTGTTGGACTTTTAGACAGGCGCAAACATACTCCAAGAGAATTGTCAGGAGGCCAGCAGCAAAGAGTTGCGATAGCTAGGGCATTGATTAATCAGCCTGAAATTGTTCTAGCTGACGAGCCAACTGGCAATCTAGACTCTACAACTACAGCGGAAGTTTTAGAATTACTTCAGAGGATAAATCAAGAAAAACATAAAACTATTGTGCAGGTAACTCACTCACTAGAATCTGCAGAATATGGCAATAGAACTATTAATGTACGGGATGGGAAGGTGTGGAATTCATGAAAAAGCAGATAAATTGTGTAGCAATCATAATATTTATATTATTATTAACGGTCTTAGTCACGGCTTGTGGTCAAAATGGTAATGATAATCAACAAGATACTGAGGTAACATTTGAGGAATATCAGAACAAAATTTTTGCTTTTGGAGTTGTTAGAGCAAATGATACATATAACGTAACTATCGATTTTCCTGCTAATGTAGATGAAATATTAGTAAAAGAAGGAGAAATTATTGAAAAAGGTAATGTGATAGCAGTTTTAGATGTTGATGACTACAATTTACAGATTTCCAAAAAACAGCGAGAAATAAATATGGAAAGAATTGAGCTTGAAAGACTAGAAAACAATCGTAATAAAGTATCTAATGATTTAAAACATGCTCAAAGTCTATATGATAGAGCTCTGGAAGATCTTAAACAAAATGAAATATTATATAGTGAAGGGGTAATAACTAAGACTGAACTCGATAACTATTCTAAAGTAGTTGATGAAAATGAAACGGCTGTTAAGAATCTTGAACTGTCATTAGGTCTTACTAATAGCAATAACCCGGAAATTCAGTTGCAAAAACAGAAAATAGCCCTTATAGAGAGTGACCTGGTCAATATGCAAAACAAATTGTTAAAAGATTATGTCATAAATGGGAAGGAGATAATTTCCAATGTGGAGAAGGGTGTTATATATGAGCTTGGATATCTTCCCGGTGATTCTATTGAATTAGGAACAAAACTGTTTAGTATTATAGACCTAGACACTATAGTGGTTGAAGCAGATGTTTCTGAAGAGTTTATTAAAGAAATTAAGGTTGGTGCAAAAGCAACTATTATACCATTAGCAGATCGTAGTAAGACTTACGAAGGAACAATTATAAATATAGCAGGAAGAGCTATTGAGAGAAAGGGAGAAACAATCATACCGGTTCACATTACAGTAGAAAATAATGATTACTTTCTCTTGCCTGGATTTAATGTGGATGTGGAGATTGAAAAATAGCAGATAAGTGGTACTAAGCCCCTGGATAACGGTTTTCCCTAAAGGATTAGCTCAGCTAAGCCAAACAATTTGGCAAGTTTCGCTCTATAATATTCAGATGGAGTCAGGACTCCACCTGAATAAAGAATCCTGTTTATTGACCCTAGGAATTTAAACATGATAAAATGAGATAAACTAACCTACTTGGAGGAATCAAAAAGTGAAATATGCTATTTTAGGAAAAACAGACATAAAAGTTTCAGAACTATGCTTTGGTACATTACCAATGGGTCCCCTACAAGCAAATCTGTCTCCTGAGGATGGAGGAAAATTAATAAGACAAGCACTTGAAATGGGTGTTAATTTTATAGACACTGCTCAGTCTTATAAGACATATGAACATATTAGCCGGGGGATTGAAGGCTTTAGTGGTGATTTGGTAATAACTTCAAAGTCCATGGCTGAAGATTATGAGGGTATGGAAAAAGCCATTCAGGGAGCATTAAAAAGCTTAAAAAGAGATGTAATCGATATCTTCCATCTACATGCTGCCATGAGTTCTACAGATGTCTTTCAAAAAAGGGAGCAGGCATTCAAATGTTTGCTGGATTATAAACAAAAGGGCTATATCCGTGCTGTAGGGATAGCTACCCATGATGTGGAAGTGGTTGAATTAGCATCCACCATGTCTGAAATTGACATAGTTTACCCACTAATTAATAAAAAAAGCAGGGGAATATTAAAGGGCAATGCACAGGATATGATAAAAGCAATCAATAAATGTCATGAAGCTGGAAAAGGAACTTATGCCATGAAGGTTCTTGCTGGAGGCAATTTGGTTGGAGACCTACTTGATGCTGTGAAATTTGCTAGAAATATAGATGGAATACATGCAGTATCCATGGGTATAATCAACAGTAATGAGCTTGAGTTAAATGTTAAGATTTTCAATGGAGAGATAACCTCCCAGGCTATGCTGCCGGATTTAGAAAATACTAAAAAAATATTTGTGGCATTTCTCTGCAAAAAATGTGGCCTTTGTATGGAGGCTTGTCCAAACGAAGCATTGTCCATGGGTGATGGTGATAGGGCAGTTGTAGACCATGAAAAATGTATATTGTGTGGCTACTGCTATCCAGTCTGTCCCGAATTCGCCATCAGAATGATCTAAGAAAACCAACCAGGGGGACGGTTCTCGTGGCTGGTTTTAATTGATGATGACAAGGGGATGACAAGGGGACGTTTCGTTTGTCATGTTTTTAATTTGAAGACTGGGGGTTCTTGATTTGAGTTATAAGCAGCATAAAAGTAATAAGCCAGATGGGATAAGCCCCTGGATAATGGCAGCGAGGCCACGTACCTTGCCAGCGGCAATTGCTCCTGTACTAGTAGGTTCTGCTTTAGCCTATCAAAACCTGTCCTTTTCTTTGGTTATAACAATTGCGTGTTTAATCTTGGCCACCCTTTTACAAATCGGATCAAACTATGCCAATGACCTGTTTGACTATAAAAAGGGAACTGATAAGCTCAACAGAGTTGGACCTAAGCGAGCCGTTGCAGCAGGATTAATTTCGCCTACACAAATGGAAATTGGTACAATTATTGTACTTTTAGCAGCTCTGCTAGTAGGCTTATATCTTACTTACATCGGAGGAGTAATATTTTTTATCATAGGCATTTTTTGTATAGCAGCTGCAGTAATGTATACAGCTGGGCCCTTTGCGCTAGCCTATAACGGACTTGGCGATGTAGCAGTTTTTATATTCTTTGGATTGGTAGCAGTTATAGGAACCTATTACCTTCAAGCAGGACAGATTACATTTTCTTCAGTAATAGCAGCTACTGGGGTAGGTGCCCTAGCAACTAATATCCTAGTTGTAAATAATACCAGAGACCGCCATACAGACTCAAGTGCAGGCAAAAAGACACTTGCAGTTCGTTATGGACATAAATTTTGTATTATTCAATACATAGTTCTTTTAATAGTTGGCTATTCATGTGTTTTAATCTTAATGCTACAAAACTCATGGGCTTTCCTTCCATTGCTAACAATACCTGTTGCAGTACAAAGGGTTAGAGAAGTAGCAAAAAACGAAGGCAGACAACTAAACCCAACCCTTGGAAAAACTGCAAACCTACTCTTTTTTTATAGTGCTTTGTTAGCAGTTGGATTGATATTATAAAAATTTGAATGGGAGTGGGGAGATTATGGTGAAACAAAAAGTAATAATAATGGGAGCTGCCGGAAGAGATTTTCATAATTTCAATACATATTTTAGAGATAATAGTAACTACGAGGTGGTAGCCTTTACAGCTACCCAAATTCCAAATATTGATGGAAGAAGATATCCATCAGCTTTAGCGGGGGAATTGTATCCTAAAGGAATACCAATCTATGATGAAACTGAGCTAGATTCATTAATTAAGGAACATAAAATAAATCAGGTCATATTTGCTTATAGTGATGTTTCACATAAAACAGTAATGGCAAAAGCTTCAGCAGTATTAGCAGCAGGGGCAGATTTTCGGTTAATGGGCCCTGAAATTACAATGCTAAAAAGTAGTGTTCCCATTGTTGCGGTTTGTGCTGTTCGTACAGGTGTGGGCAAGAGTCAGACTACTCGTAAGGTTGCAAAGGTATTAAAGGAATTAGGGAAAAAAGTAGTAGTAGTACGTCACCCAATGCCCTACGGTGATTTGGAAAAACAAGCTTGCCAGCGTTTTGCCTCCTACGAAGATTTGAATAAACATGACTGCACGATAGAAGAAAGGGAAGAATACGAACCCCATTTAGCAGAAGGTTTCATTGTTTACGCAGGGGTTGATTACCAAGAGATACTTAATCAAGCTGAAAAAGAGGCAGACGTAGTTCTTTGGGATGGTGGGAATAACGACTTACCCTTCTACAAACCAGATGTTCATATCACCTTAGTGGATCCCCATAGACCAGGAGATGAGCTGAACTACCATCCTGGTGAAACAAATCTAAGAATGGCAGATATTGTTATAATTAATAAAATTGAAACTAGCTCACTTGAAAATGTTGAAAAGGTTCGTAATAACATTCGTAAAACTAATCCAAATGTAGCAATAGTTGATGCAGCATCCCCAATTTTTGTAGAAAATTATTCAGTCCTAAATGGCAAAAAAGTGCTAGTAATTGAAGATGGGCCAACCTTGACCCACGGAAACATGACCTATGGTGCCGGAGCAATTGCAGCACGTAAATATGGTGCAACTGAATTAGTTGATCCAAGACCTTATGCACAGGGCAGTATCTTAGAAACATTTAATACTTATACCCATTTATCAAATATTCTTCCTGCCATGGGCTATGGTAAAAAGCAAATGGAGGAGCTTGAAAACACCATTGCTAAAACTGAAGCTGATGTAGTGGTAATAGGAACACCAATAGACCTAAGACGGCTAATAAAGATTGATAAGCCAGCACTTAGAGTAAGTTATGAATTACAGGAAATAGGAGAGCCTAATTTAGAAACCTTGTTAAGAAATAAATTAGAACTATAATATCTAGAGCCCTACCAAAAAGCTAGCCTAGATAGATTCCTGTTTTGGGACAGTACTTTTGGATTACTCAAAGGTGTCTAAGGTTGCAATTAGTGTTCGGGTGAACTTTGCTAAAATTGCGATTGAAACAAGCGAACAAAAGCAGGAGTAGGAAGGATGGCATTCGCTTATCCAGACTTTGTAAAAGATTTGTTAGAAAAAGGTAAACTAGAAAAATCAAAGGTTTGTATAGCCTGTAGCAAATGTACACAGATCATGCGAGATAGTGGTAGGACAGGATGCGTAATAAGAGATAACTAAATATACTTCCCAATATATAATGAAGGACGCAAGTAGAAAAAGAGGAAGAACTTAACCCGGTTCTTCCTCTTTTTCTATTCTCAATTTTTTAGTTTTCCCGCTTCCTGCTCCTCCAGCTATAATTTTCATCAGTTAGCCCCCAGATAATAAGTTTTTGTCAATTATTGCTTAGAGGCGGTAAAGTAGTAACAGAAAAGGGTGCAAAACCTCTTCTTGTTCTATTAACAGGATTCTCGTTTGACCATTTTTACAGGAAGTATTATTTGCTCAGGTGGTTTAAAAGGATTGCTAATTCTATTTATTGTAGTAGCAGCTGCTTCTTTGCCCAATTCAAAGCTCTGGGAGCTTATTGTAGTTAAAGAGGGTACTAAATAATTAGAAATGGGAATATCATCGAAACCAACTACAGAAATATCACTAGGAATTCTTAAGCCCTTACTATGAATGGCTTTAATAGCACCAATTGCCAGAGTATCATTTAAGGTAAAAACACCTTCTGGCCTGTCCTTATAATTTAGCATTTTAGACATTGCTTCAAATCCACTATATATTGAACCAAAATCTCCCTCAGCAATATATTCAGGCTTTAATTCAATATTAGATTTATCTAGTTCTTTTTTAAATGCGTTAAACCGTCTTTTGGTGTAAGGATTACGAGCGGGGCCAGTAATAACCGCGATTCTTTTTATACCGGTATCTACAAGGGCTTGACAGGCTAACCTTCCTCCAAGAGTATCATCTACTAAAACCGAATCATAGCCCAAATCCAGGTCAATATTATAATTCACAAAGGTAACGGCTAAATCGTTGCGTTGACCAAGAAGGCCCTCAATATCCTTAACAGTCAAAGAACCGGCCATTATTATTCCATCAACCATTCTTTTTATAAAGGTGGTTATTAATTCTAATTCAACCTGACTGTCATTAAAGGAATTACCAATTACCAAGTGGTAACCATTTTTACGCATGGCTTCTTCACAGCCTTCAGCTAGCTGAGCAAAAAAAGTATTGTTAAGGTTTGGTGTAATTAGGGCAATCATATTGGTTTTACCAGTTGTTAAGCCTTGAGCAAAGGGGTTAGGTGTATATGATAACTCTTTGACTAGTTCCAAAATCTTTTTCCTAGTTTGTACTTTAACTAAATCTGGTCTGGTTAGAGCCCTAGAGACAGTTGAAGATGAAACCCCGGCTATTTTTGCTACATCAGATATTTTTAGACTCAATTAAACACACCTCGGCTATATTTGTTTTAGTTAGTATTAATGAATACTAAGCTTTAGTTATATCAAGAGCTGTTGCTCCTTTAATTACCTCACTTAAGGTAGGATGGGTTTGAATTAAAGTAATGAAATCTTCAATAGTTAGCGTCTTAATAGCTATAAAATCTTGCTGATTAACTCTGTTGGATAGCGCAGCCTTATTAATCCATCAGCAGCTACATAAGCCAAAAGCATTAATTATAAACCGCATAAATTTTAGTTGCATCAAAATTATACATTATTTCACCCACTTATTCTAATGATTTTTTACCTACCTGATGAAAACGATTGCAAGAATTATTTATATAGTTACATGATATTGTTACAAATTTATCTTTTAATCAATTTAAAAGGATTTGAGAAGCTATATAAAAAGAAAGATTCTTTAATTAAAAAAAGTATAATATTTATTTAAAAATAAAAAAAGAAAAAACTAAAAAAAGAGCAGGAATTATATGTTTTTTGTATAATTTACTAAAGTAATGAAATCGATTGCATTAATGCCCGGATATCAAGAGGGAATTTACACGTTGGGGAATGTTTATGTCAAGGCAGAAAATGCCTGTAATTGATTAAAAGAGTTCTTAGCGAAGCAGGAATTCCTTCACTTAAAGATACCATCTAAAACCCCGGTCTCCAGCTATGCTGGTTGACTAAGGAAAATAGTTAATCAGCACAACGATTAACTTACTAGATACTATGTACTAGATACAATAGCTAGAGAGGAGATGCTTACAATAAAAGGCTATAGCGTTAATAAGCAAGCTGTTAAGATAATTAAGGAGAAAATAGTTCCTTTTTCAGAAGAATTAGGTGTTGGAATAATAAAGCTAGCTTGTGGTGCTACTGTTGTAGATATGGGTATTAATCATCCTGGTGGATGGATGGCCGCAAAGCTTTTTACGGAAATAGGTTTAGGTGGGCTTGGCCAGTGTTCTTTTGGAAAAATGTACTTAGATAAGTATAGTGTACCAACCTGTGTTATACATGTAGCAGAACCTGCCATTGCTGAGATGGCTTCTCATGTGGCTTACTGGAGAATAGTGCATAAGAATAAAAACATTACAATCTCTGGTCCCATTAGAGCTATTAATGGAAGTGATAGTTTTGCCAAGTCAGTAGATTACAGGGACATACTAGCACATGAGGCGGTGGCCATGATTCAAACTACTGATATCCCTGACGATGATTTGGCTCAATACATTGCACATACTGTTGATCTAAAACCAGTAAACCTCTATATAGTTGTGGCCCCAACCGCCGGAATAGTTGGTGCAATCCAGGTTTGTGCGAGAAACGTGGAGCAGTCATTACCTTCAATATTTGACAGAGGGTTTTCAATGGATAAAATTGTGCACGCCGAAGGTGTTAGCCCCATTGTATCTATTGTAGATGACGAAATGCTTGCTTGGGGCAGAGTTAATGATTGCCTTATATACGGTCAAGAAAGCAACATCTATGTAAGGTGTAAGGATGAGGAAATTGAATCCATCCTTGAAGATCTCCCTTTTTCTAAGAACAAAGATGTCTTTGGAACCCCTTTTATGACACTATTTAACCTGTGTGAAAATGACTGGACTAAGGTTCCAAGAAATTGGGACGCTCCATGTAAGGTGAACTTTTACAATGTTTCTACCGGAAATTCCTATAGTACAGGAATAATTAATTATCAGTTACTAAAAGAGAATTTGCTTGGCTAAATAAAGGTTAAACAACAATTAAGAGACTGCAGATCAATACTATAAAGGAGGCTGCATCTATGTTAGATATGAATAAATTATCCGTAAGGTTGCTAAAAGAGTTTTTGAAGACAGTTGGCCCAGATGTAAGTAGAACTCAAATGGCACCCAATATTACACTAATAGACATGGGAATAAAAGAAAAAGGAAGCTGGGAAACGGGCAAAAGGTTACTTGAAATTCTCTTAGGTGGATTAGGCCTCATTAACTATGGCCACTTTGCCTGTAATAGCTATAATCTGCCATCAGTAGATATTTATTCCGATAAACCAGTCTTTGCCTCTTTAAATTCACTTCTTCCCAGGGAAAAAAATAAACTTTTGGTGGCAGGTCCCGGGCAAAAGTTTTTAGGACCAACCACTACTGACGAAGTACATGAGACCGTGTTTTATGTGGAATATGATGGGTATGAGTATCAAAAAGACATTGCAGAAATATTTCAAAACTCTATTTTATCACCATTGGAAAAAATCTTTGTTCTGACTGCTTCTCCAACATGCCTAGTTTCTTCTGCATATCATTCATCATTGTCTTTAGCATTAACAATTAAAGCTATGGTAGACTGTGGGTTTGTACATGATGAAATTATGTGGGCATGGGGCAGTTGTCCCATACTACCCTTTGTTGATGATATTAGCAAAGCTAAAGAAAGGCAAAATGCCGCAGTCCTTTACGGAGCAAATGTTAATGTTTGGGTTAGATCACAAGATGAGAAAGTAACAGAGATACTTAATGGATTAGAAGGGGCAGCAAGGGTTAGTTTCCATAATCTAGCTAGCGGCAAAACATTTACAAAAGGTAAAATTGATCATGAAAGGTTAAGCTGTTTGTTTTAAGATTTTCATTATCAAATATACAATAGAGGATTAAAGAAGGGCGGACCTGGTGGAAAAATATTTTAGTAAAAATGATGAGGTGATTCTGTGTCAACTAACTTTTATATGCCAACAAGAATTTGTTTTGGTAATAATGCTCTAAAAGACATCAAGAAATTTATTAATAAAAGTGATAAGGTATTGATAATAACTGATGAAGGTCTAGTATCAGTAGGAATTGTAGAAATGGTAACTAAAGAAATTAGTTCACTTGGAATTGAATATGAAGTGTATGATTCGGTAGAGGTTAATCCACGTCCTCAAACAGTAGAAAAGTGCTTAACTCAAGTTAAAGAGATGCAGGCTTCAGTAATTGTTGGTCTCGGGGGTGGAAGCCCATTAGATGTGGCTAAAATAGTAAGTGTTTTGGCAACAAACCCAGGAACATTAGAAGAATACCAATGGGAAGGAAAGCAAATGGAAAATCCGGGGTTGCCTTTTATAGCTATTGCCACAACAGCAGGAACTGGAAGTGAGGTTACTAGAATTGCTGTAATTGTAGATCGGAATGTAAAAAAAGGAATTGTTAATGATTATTTGTATCCAACAGTAGCAATTGTAGATCCTGCTTTAATTAGATCACTACCACCCCATTTAACTTCAACTACTGGATTGGATGCTTTAACCCATGCTATTGAAGCGTATGTGGGTTTAGGGGCTAATTCCTTTTCTGATGCTTTGGCCTTTGAAGCAATCAAACTGATTGGTGAATATTTACCTATAGCTTTTGCTAATGGAGATGACATGCTTGCTAGAGAACAAGTGGCCAAAGCTAGCACCCTTGCAGGAATGGCCATGGATCAGGCGGGTTTAGGAATGGTCCATGCTATGTCTAGTCCTGTGGCGAGCTACTATGATGTACCACATGGCTTGGCAAATGCAGTATTGTTACCACATGCCATGAAGTTTAATGTGAGTGCAGCCCCAGAAAAGTTTGCAAGTATTGCTAAGTTTTTTGGTATAGATACATCTGGACTTTCATCCATAGAAGCCGCTCATGAAGTAGTTGAGAAAGTAAGGCAGTTTTGCCTAGAGCTTAAGATACCAGATAAATATTATGATTATACTCCAACCCAAGAGGAGATGGAGCTTTTTGGAAAAGAGGCCGCAGAGACATTCTTGGCACGCAATAATCCTATAAAACTAGAATCAGAAGCCTGTGTGAACATCTTTAATAAAGTTTTTGTTCCTTGTAAATAGAGCTATTTTCAGAAAAGGGGTGCTAAATAGTGAATTTATTAATAAAAAATGCAAGAATTATTACAATGGACAAAGATCTTACCGAAATCAGCAAGGGTTTTATATCCATAAAGGACGGGAAAATAGTTGAAATAGCTGAAGGAGAATATCCTAATCAATTTGGTAATCCGGAAAAGGTTATTGACGCAGAAGGCAAAGTTGTTTTTCCTGGATTGATAAATACCCATACCCATTTATTCCAAACTCTTCTAAAGGGGTTGGGAAGAGATAAGCCCCTAATAGAATGGCTAGATGCGTCTGTAAGAAATGCACTACCTTATTATGATAAAGAGGCCTGCTATAATGCAGCCCTCATAGGGTGCATGGAGTCCATCCATTCAGGTACTACTACAATAATGGATTATATGTACTGTCATACTAAAGCAGAACTTGATGATGCAATCATTGAGGCTTTTAAAGATATAGGAATTAGAGGTATTTTGGGTAGGGCTTATTCAAATGTGTCTGGTTTACCTAAAAGGTGCGACTGTGAAATAATCGAGACAGTTCCAATGTGTTTAAACGATGTTGAAAGACTTTTGAATAAGTATCCATCTGATGAAGATGATATGATAACTATTGCATTGGCACCTGGCATTATTTGGGATTTGACTAAAGAGGAATATAAAATGGTGCGCCACTTTGCTAATGAGCATCAAATGCTGATAGCTATGCATTTAGTAGAAACAGAGAATGATGATAAATTTTCGCTTGAAAGGGATGGCAAAAGAACCATAGAGTTTCTCGATGATATAGGTTTCTTGGGGCCTGATGTAGTTTCTGTTCATAGTGTTCATATGCAGCCTAGTGATATAGAAACCTATAAAAAGTGGGATGTTAAAGTGTCATACAACCCTACTGCAAATATGATTCTAGGATCTGGAGTTCCCCCTGTAAAGGATTTCATGGAGGCAGGACTTACAGTTGGCCTAGCTACGGATGGTGCAGCTAGTAATGATTCCCAAGATATGATTGAGACTCTAAAAAATGCAGCTCTATTACAGAAGGTATTTTATAGAGATGCAACAATTATGTCAGCCATGGATGTTTTAAAAATGGCTACGATAAATGGAGCAGTTACGGTTAACAAAGAAAAATCAATTGGTAGTCTTGAACCAGGAAAAAGGGCAGATATGTTCATCTTTAATCCCATGACGGCTAAAACAATGCCTATGCACGATCCTGTAACAGCTTTAGTGTACAGTTCAGGAGAAGAAAATGTTGAAACCACAATTATTAACGGAAAAGTGGTTATGGAAAATAGAAAGATTTTAAATATTAATGAAGAAGAGGTCCTAAAAAAGAGTGCTGTTGTAGGAGCTAGATTAAGAGCCCAAGCCGGAATCTAATAAGCCTTTTTAAAACTATTAAAACGTAAAGTTTTAGCAAAGAATGGAGGATTTAAGTGAATACAATTAGGATAAATCTATCTACTAAACAATGGAAAGTTGAAGCATTAAGCCATGATGATATTCTATTAGGCGGAAGAATGCTAACCAGTAAGCTTCTCCACGAGGAAGTTCCTGCTGGGTGCAACCCACTCGGAGAAGAAAATAAAATTGTCATTGCTGCAGGAGCACTAGCTGGTACAGGTGTTTCTAGCTCTGGAAGACTTTCTATTGGAGGCAAAAGCCCCCTTACAGGTGGAATTAAGGAAAGTAATGCAGGTGGAACATTTGCAACTTCCATGGCCAAAGAAGGTCTTAGGGCTATAATATTAGAAGGTAAAATGCCAAATGGTTTATATTTATTAAAAATCGACGGAGATCAATGTGAATTTATTCCTGCGGATGAATATTCAGGACTTGGAAATTTTGCTGCTGCCAAAAGGATTTATGACACCTACGGGAAGGATTACTCACTTATTACAATTGGTCAAGCAGGAGAGCAGAAGCTTTATGCAGCTGGAATAAGTATTACGGATCTATATGGGAGACCTAGCAGGCTAGCTGCACGTGGAGGCTTAGGTGCGGTTATGGGAAGCAAAGGTATAAAAGGAATAATAATCAACAGTCGCGGTAAAAAGCTTAATCCCAATGCTGCAAATAATGAATTTAAAAAAGCACGTAAGGATTTTAATGACATAGTTGTAAACAGCGAAAGAATACCCGTACTTACCAAATATGGTACGGCCTCAACAGTAATGCCCGTGAATCAAATAGGTGCACTACCCACCATGAACTTTAAATTAGGCCGATTTGAAAAAGCCGATGCAATCAGTGGAGAAGCCATGTATGACATCATAGTCGAAAGGGGTGGCACAGGCAAAACAAGCGAATCTTGCATGCAAGCTTGTTTAATAAAATGCTCAAACGTCTATCCTGATATAGAAGGAAATGAACTTTGTGCCCCAATTGAGTATGAGTCAATATGTCTACTAGGCTCAAATATAGGAATTGGAAATCTCGATGAAATCGGAAAACTTAACTACATGTGTAATGATTATGGATTAGATACAATTGATGTAGGGGGAGCCTTAGGAATTATGGCTGAGGCTGGTTATGTCAGTTTTGGAGATATAGATGGTTTTAAAAACATTCTTAAAGGCTTACCTGGAGGAAATCTCCAATCAAAGTTAGTAGGTATGGGAACTGCAATTTGCGGTAAAGTATTAGGGGTTGAAAGAACTCCTGCTGTTAAAAATCAATGTATGTCAGCTTATGATCCTAGAGGGGTGAAAGGAACAGGTATTACCTATGCCACAACTCCAATGGGAGCTGATCATACAGCTGGACTTACAGTATTTGCACCTGTCAATCACCATAACAGAGATGGTCAAATTGAACTTTCAAGAAACATGCAAGTAACCAGAGCAGCGTATGATTCATTGGGATTATGTACATTCTTACTAGGTGCTACTGGTGCTAATCCTCAGGCCTTGATAAACCTTTTAAATAGTCTCTATAGTTTAGAATTAGAAGTGGATTTCCTAAAACATCTAGGCAAAAAACTACTTCTACTAGAAATTGAATATAATAAAATGGCAGGACTATCATCTGCTGATCAGATACCTGAGTTTTTTCTCAAAGAGAAATTACCTCCATTTGATCTAGAATGGGACTTCTCTCAGGAAGAACTAGAAAGTGTTCTGAAGGATTTACTTTAATTTAGAAAAAGGGGGCAAACTGAAATAAAGTGCACCCTAAGTCAAGGACATTTTTAGAAAAAAGGCCTTAAAAAAATCCTCATGTCATATATGTGATGTGAGGGTATTTTTATATAATTTTATAGGATAGTCACCTGTTTTTAAGTATGTGGGGAAAGGAGTTATGTGAAGGTTTATACCAGGCAAAAATTTGTAAACTATATTATGGGCTACGTGTAGTAGACTAACATGAGTCACGGACAATTAGTTCAACAGGTAAGAGCATTTTTTTTTGGGGAACAATCTTATTTTGCATATTTTCAAGTAGTAACCTTGCTGCATGTTGTCCCATTTCAAAACTGGGTGAGTGTATAGTGGTTAAGCTTGGGGTACAAAACTGTGCCATGGGAATATTATCAAAACCAATAATGGCGATATCATCTGGTGCTTTTAAGCCTAGTTGATTAATGGCTTTAATCGCCCCTATAGCCATTATATCGTTAAATGCGTATATAGCCGTTGGTTTTGGCTTTAGCTGTACTAGTTCTTGCAAGGCCTCAAATCCACTTTCTATTGTATCGTAACTTCCAAGTTTACTGTGAGTATGTTTTAATTTGATACCTGCTTCATTAAGCATTCTTTTTGCCTCTTTCAGTCTGCGGTGGGTTGCAAATAGTTGTTTATTTCCAGTAATAAGAGCTATGTTTTTATGGCCTTGATTTATTATGTGTTCAAAAGCTAAACGAGTGCCCGCTACATCATCTATATATACATAACTATATTCCTGTTGGCTTGGCAAGTATTCCACCGCTACCACAGGAATATGTAATTTTTTTAGCATCTCTAAATAATCTGAGTGAAAAAGTCCAGAACCGGCCAATATTACTCCGTCTATACGTCGCTTTAATAACTTATTGAGAATGAGCTTTTGTTTACAAAGGCTACCCTGAGTGCTTTGTATCATCAGATCATATCCATTTTCTAAAAAAATGTCTTCACATCCTTCAGCTATTTGGCCAAAAACTGGGTTTCTGATGGTGGGAACTATTAAAATTGCAGTAAAAGCCTTTCCTGTTGTTAATCCTTGTGCAAATGGATTGGGAGCATAATCTAGCTCTTTAATGATTTTCATAATTCGATTTTTGGTATCAGGATGTACCAAGTCTGGATGGTTAAGCACCCTTGAAACAGTTGCAATAGAAACCTTGGCTTGTTCTGCTATTTTTTTTATACTCATAATATCCCCCCATGATTATCCATTAAAATTATATCATACTCAAATATAAAATGTATACGGTTTCAATGGAAAAAGAACAACTTTAATTAAACAAAAACATCCTAGCAAAATTTATGCCATGTTTTTGTATGAAAATATTAAAATTTCTGACAAGAAAAAAGGAATTCAGGAGTAAATGAAGAATACTAGTTTAATAAATAATGAAAACGTTTTCATTATTTTCCCCTGATGACAGTTTTTAATAGCTGGGGAAGCTTCATAAAAATGGACAAAAATCCAAAACAATAACTAGCCATTTTTTGTTAATTACCTGTTTTTTTAGCATGTATCGATAAATGCTTGGAGACAAGAGAAAAACAACTTGACTTAGAAGGGCAGGTAAGCATGTAGATGAGTAAGTGGCAAGGAAGTGTTTTTAGGAAATTGAGGAGGCTATTTGGTGGTTAAAATCTTAGGCGTGTGTGGTAGCCCTAGAACTGGAGCTACAGAATATGTAATCAAAGAAGCATTGAAGGAAGCATCTAAAGTTAAGGATGTACAAGTGGAACTAATTACATTAAAGGGCAAAAAAATTAACTTCTGCATCCACTGTGATAAATGTGTTAAGCAAGAGGCTGACTATTGTGTAATTTTTGACGATGACATGACGGACCTCTATCAGCCCTTTTACCATGCAGATGGGTACATAGTGGCGTCTCCAGTTTATAATATGAATGTAACTGGTCAGCTGGCAACCTTTTTTAATCGTTTTCGACCCAATTACACAATATTAAAAAAAAATCCGGATTATTTTAGTTCTAGAGTAGGAGGAGCAATAGCTGTAGGAGGTACACGCAACGGTGGTCAAGAGCAGACTATAAATGCAATTTTAGGTTTCTATTATACCCAAGGAATTATGACAGTTAGTGGAGGTTTAGGCACTTATCATGGTGCTAGTGTATGGAGTAAAGATAAAAAAGCATTAGGCGCGCAAGAGGACTTAGAAGGCTTGGAAAATGCCAGAAAAATTGGTAGAAAGGTAGCAGAAGCTGCAAGGTTAATTAAACTTAACCAAGCTACTTAGTGTAAGTGTCCCAGAAAGAATTATCAAAAAAATATTTGGAGGGCTTATTATGGAAAAATCAGATGTTTTACTGTTAAAAGGACTACAGTTTTGGGGAAGTCACGGTCATTTCCCCGAGGAGAACCGCTTGGGTCAAAAATTTGTTGTGGATGCTGAGGTGTCCTATGATATGAGTAAAATATGCCAAAGCGATGTTTTAGAGGATGGGCTTAGCTATGTAACTGTTTACAATATTATTAAGAAAATAGTTACTGAAGAAGAACATAAACTGGTACAGAGAATAGCACAGAGAATAGCAGATGATGTCATTGCATGTTATCCTATTAAACAAATAAAGGTGACAATAAAAAAACCTGCAGTTGCCATAGGTGGGATTGTAGAATACACAGGTTGCTCTATAGTTAGAGAGCCGAATAGCTAGAAGGTATTTGTATAGGTAGTGTGTTACAGAAGTAAAATATATTAATTTCTAAGAAAGGAAGGTGTTTATAAACATTTTTTCTTAGGCTGTTAATACAAATAATCCTTAGGAGGCTATACTAATGAAAAAGAGATTGTTAGTTTTTGTTGTATTATTATTAATAAGTGTATTGGCAATAGGCTGTGGAGGAACGGATGCAGAGGAACCAGGTAAAGAACCATCAGACAATGGGCAGGTGGACAAACAGCTTAAAGTAGCCATGATAACTGAAGGATCTGTAAATGATGGTGGTTGGAATGCTTCAGCACTAAGTGGCTTGGAACAAATTGAGGAGATATATGGTGCTGAGATTTCTTATAGTGAACAGGTAGCTCCGGCTAGTATGGCACAGGTCATTCGTACTTATGCACGTGAGGGGTATGACATTATCTATGGACATGGGTTTCAATTTGATGAACCAATGAAGGAAGTTTCACCGGAGTTTCCTGATACTACATTTATAACTGTCAATGGTACTTCTGCAGGGGGAAATCTTTATAGTACTGGATTTCTGTTTGGAGAACTTGGCTATTTTACAGGCATGGTTGCTGGCTTAATGACTGAAACTAATAAAGTTGGTGTGGTAGCAGCTATGGAGGCTCCAACTGTTGTAGCTGATGTGGATACGTTTAAAGAAGGCGTCGAGAAGGTAAACCCAGGCACAAACGTTGCAGTATCTTATATTGGAAGTTGGAACGACATTCCCAAAGCTAAAGAAGCAGCTTTAGCCCAACTAGCCGATGGAGCTGATGTTCTTTTAGTAATGGGTAATTCCTTTAGCGTCGGAGTTTTTCAAGCGGCTGAAGAAGCAGATGCATTAGCAATGGGTTGGGTATCGGACCAAAACTTTATGGCACCAGATACAATTATAACTAGTGGACTTCAATCTGTTGAAGCCTTGTATCTAGAAATGACAGATGTGGTATTAGGAAATGGAGAAGCAAAAAGATATGTTTATGGTATGGCGGAAGATGCCCAATCCATAGCTCCATTTATTGATAAAGTTCCTCAGGAAGTAGTTGATGAAGTAGAACAAGCTGTACAAAGTTACTTGGATGGTGATTTGATCCTTAATATACCCAATCTCTAAAAGTAAGGAGTGACTGTCAACTCTTATGAAAATTACTAAGTCTTTGGAGAATTCATTTAGCTACTTAGTCGCGGCTGTCTTGGCTATTACAGTTGCTCTGCTAGTTAGCTCTGCGCTACTTTTCTGGCAAGGAATAAGTCCATGGAATACCTTTGTTGCTCTTTTTCGAGGGGCTTTCTATGGAATGGGTAACTTTGGGGCTAGTTTAGTTGTAAGTACACCACTTCTGCTTGCGGCTTTGGGGATAATGCTAGCTTTTAGGGCAGGTATTTTCAATATTGGAGCAGAAGGACAGCTTTTTGTAGGGGCAATGGTTGGAACTTTTGTTGGAGTACGGTTTACCGGTTTGCCAATGGTTATTCATCTCCCACTAGCGTTAGCAGCGAGCATGGCTGCTGGCGCTTTGTGGGCCCTTATTCCAGCTTATTTAAAGGTTAAAAAAGGATTTAATGAAGTTATTACAACTATACTTATGAACTATATTGCGATATTTCTTGTGAATTATTCAGTTCATAGTTTTCTAAATGACGTGGGGACGTATGCACCTCAGTCACCACCAGTTGCGCCATCAGCGCAACTACCAAGGCTCATGGCTGGGACAGAGCTACATGCAGGGATTTTAGTAGCATTGTTGGCTGCATTTGTTCTACATATCATGTTTAAGAGAACAGATTATGGTTATCAAATTAAAGTAATAGGTTCTAATCTTCATGCTGGAAGGACCGCGGGGATGAATTCTAACCGTATTCTTATACTAACTATGTTATTTAGTGGTGGACTTGCCGGCTTAGCTGGGGGAGTTGAAATTCTCGGAAACCAACATTTATTATTAGAAAACTTTTTACTAAATACAGGCTACGATGCTATAGCTGTCGCCCTTTTGGGTGGTCTAAGTCCATTAGGTGTTGTGATTGCAGCTGTTTTTTTAGGATCTTTGCGAAACGGCGCTATTACCATGCAGATTTTTATGGGAATTCCAGTTACTATAATTTTCATCATACAAGCGATAATAATACTTTGTGTTCTTGGGTTTGCTAATTATAAATTTGATTTACGACGTATATTTGAGCGGGTAGGAGGAAAATCTTAATGTTATCTCAACTATTGACTAATCCTGACTTTTATAATGCCGCTATTAGATTGACCGCTCCTCTTTTGCTAGCTGCTCTAGGTGGTTTGATTTGTGAACGCGCAGGTGTGCTTAATCTGGGTTTAGAAGGTATGATGCTTACCGGAGCATTTTTTGGGTATTTAGGTTCTCTATACACTCAAAGTGTTGTTTTAGGCTTGTTAATCGCAGCACTATCAGGTGGTGCCCTTGCAACAGTACATGCATATTTTAGTATAACTATTAGGGTTAATCAGATTGTGACTGCTCTTGGTCTAAATATGTTGGCACTTGGAGTTACCAGTACTCTTTTTAGATTTATTTTTGGTACTGACTTAAAGCAGCTACAAAGCCCGGGAATGGTTCCTGTAAAGCTTGGCTTTTTAAGTGAGATACCCATTATTGGGCCGATTTTTTTTAGCCAACTCCCTATAGTATATTTTGCAATAGCTCTTATTGTTATAATACATTTTCTACTGTATCACTCAAAGTGGGGACTATCTATACGTGCTGCTGGTGAGCATCCAAAAGCTTTAGATTTGGCGGGTATTGATGTGATTAAGGTCAGATATTCAGCGGTTATCATTAGTGGTGTTTTGGCAGGGCTTGGAGGTGCTGCCATTACATTGGGTGGAATCAATACTTTTTATGATAATATTACTGCAGGCAGAGGATTTATAGCTTTTGCTGCAATAGTATTTGGTAAATGGACACCAGTTGGTACTGCTTTAGCGACTCTCTTATTTGGTATGGGAGATGCTCTCCAGCTTCGTTTGCAAGCTTTTAACATTCAAGCTATACCATATCAATTTTTCCTTATGTTACCCTATCTTATCACCTTAGTAGCTTTAGTATTTATGGGGCCTTCCAAGGGTCCTGCTGCTAGCGGTGTTCCTTATGCTAGAGAACAGGGGCAAAGTAAAAGGAAAAAGCTTATTAAAGATAAGGTTACGGAGGTATAGTTTATGAAACCCATCCTAAGTTTAAGGAATATTGTTAAGAGGTTTCCGGGAGTACTAGCAAACGATAATATTAATTTAGACATTTACCCATCAGAAATTCATTCTATTTTAGGAGAAAATGGTGCTGGAAAAAGTACCCTGATGAATATTCTATATGGCGCATATGGAATTGATGAAGGGGAAGTTTTTCTAGAAGGCGAAGAAATTGCCGTTGCAAGTCCTAAAGAGGCGATTGACCTAGGCATCGGTATGGTGCACCAACATTTTATGTTGATTCCTGTATTTAGTGTTGCAGAAAATATTATTTTAGGAATGCCTGGAAAACAAAGACTGTCCATGCGAGATATAGAAAATAGTGTTAAGAAGGCTGGGGAAAAGTTTGGGCTTAAAGTTGATCCGAATGCCATAGTTTCTACGCTTTCTGTAGGTGAGCAGCAGAGGGTTGAAATATTAAAAGCCCTCTACCGGGGTGCTAAAATCTTAATTCTTGATGAACCCACAGCGGTCTTAACTCCTGCAGAAACACAAGAACTGTTTGTTATGCTTAGAGAATTGACAGAACAAAAAGTAACTATAATATTTATTAGCCACAAGCTAAACGAAGTGATGGCGGTTAGTGAACGAATATCGGTAATGCGTCGGGGTAAAATGATAGATACTGTGTTTACAAAAGATACCTCGCCTGAGGAGTTAGCCCAAATGATGGTGGGTAGGGAAGTAGTGTTAAGAGTTGAAAAACCTTTAGCCAGCCTAGGAGATGCAACATTGAAGATTGAAGGTTTATATGTTAAGAATGAAAAACAAGTACTAGCTGTAAGGGATCTATCATTTAAGGTTTTTGCAGGCGAAATTTTTGCTTTAACAGGCGTCGATGGTAACGGGCAAACGGAATTGGTAGAGGCTATAACTGGTTTAAGAAACGTTACTCAAGGCAATGTCAATATCCAGGGAAAAAATGCTACTAATAAGAGCCCTAGGCAAATAATAGAAATGGGTTCTGGTCATATCCCGGGTGATCGGCAAAAGCAAGGTCTTGTGTTAGATATGACAATTATGGACAATATGATTTTGGAATGCTTCTATAAAGAACCTTACAGTAAGCAGCATTTCATGCAGGAAGATATTATTGAAAAGCTTGCAGAAGATTTAATCACGGACTATGATATCCGTTGTACAGGATCTTCAGTATCAGCAGGCAACCTCTCGGGTGGCAATCAACAAAAGATTGTAGTGGCACGTACCATCTTTCATGAACCAACCTTACTTGTTGCTGTTTTCCCAACGAGAGGTCTTGATGTGGGAGCTATTGAATACATCCATAAACGCCTTATCGAAGAGAGAAATAGAGGCTGTGCTGTTTTGTTAGTTTCAACTGAATTAGATGAAGTTTTATCTTTAGGTGATCGTATAGGAGTTATGTATGAAGGTGAATTAATGGGTATTGTAGACGGTGATAAGGCAGACAAAACCAATATAGGATTGATGATGGCAGGTCGTAAAGTTGAAGAAAAAGATGAAACTGATTTGTAAGTGTTGTCTCCTAGCTACTAAATAATAAGGATTATTTTAACTTACTGAAGAAAGGGAACGCCAGTATATACTGTTTGTTCCCTTTCTTAATTAACTCGGTATCACCAGAGATTGGATTATAGAACTAATATTTGCATCTGGAAGACTTTCTATTGGAGGCAAAAGCCCCCTTACAGGTGAAATTAATGGCACTGCTGCTCCTGAGTGCTGTAGATGATGATACGGCAATGAGAGTTATACAAAAAGTAAAAGCGGCAGGGATAACTATTGTTACACTACCCTCAGCTAACTTATATTTAATGGGACGTAGTGATTGCCAGCCTATACGTCGTGGTATTACAAGGGTTAGAGAGCTTCTGGATAATCAAGTTAACATAGCCTATTCATCAGATAACCTAAGAGATCCATTTAGACCCTTTGGCAACTTGGATATGTTAGAAGAAGCACTCCTAATTGCACAGGTAGCCCAAATGGGCAGAAACATTGATTTTGATAACATTCTAAAAATGGGAACATATAACGCTGCAAAGGGCATGGGCCTTGTGAATTATGGACTAGAGGTTGGCAATACAGCAGATCTAGTACTTCTAGATGCACCATCACCTAAGGATGCAATTATCTCACAAGCTAATAAATCATATGTTATGAAAAAAGGTAAGGTAGTAGCTAAAAATATAAAAAACTCTCTCCTCATATAATACAGTTAAAAATACACCTTAAGGTGTGTTTTTAACTTATTGGGAGATTCTTTATGTTGTAGTAGTCAAGGCCATTAAATACTGAATAAAGGAATAGAGGAGCATATTCTTAATATAGGTAAAGGTTAATTGCTTAATCTACTATGTAGGTTGAGTACTTTTGTGTAATGCTTGGTAAAAAATTTCATCCATTAGTATTTTTTATGAAATAAAATTTCAAAGATGGCAGGATATTGTGAAAAAATATTGAATATTATAACCTAATAGGTGAAACTTTATTTCACGCAATGAGTGAGGTGAACAATTTGAAACATAGCGTAAAAGTAACAGTTGTATCTGTAAATGAACCCTGTAGCGCTGGTCTAACTGAAGGTAGATCTTTTATCATTAGAGACAAAGGATGTATGGTGTTAGAGAACTCCGATAATATCTGCCCAGAACTACTTAACTCAGTATTTCCTGCCTGTATGGCCTTTGCCTCAGGAGGTAACGTGCCATGGGAGAATGAAAGGGGAGAGGCGAAAGTTGCTTGCCCTGATCCATTTAGTAGGGTAGTAGTTAAAGTAGAAAGGCTTCTAAAAGAATAAGTAGGCATTAAGAATTTACTAATGGTCAAGAAGTAGGAGGGAATGTTTGTGGCAAAAATTTTAGGGATTTGCGGTAGCCCACGAAAATCAGCAACTTATAAAAGTTTAGAAATAGCAGTTGAGGCTGCCCTGCAAACAGAAGGAATAGAGGCAGAAATTGTAGCTTTAAAGGGCAAGACAATAAAGCCTTGCAATCATTGTGACTACTGTAAAAAGGAAAAGGTATTGTGTCCTATTAAAGATAGCATGGAGGAATTATATCCAAAAATCCTTCAAGCAGATGCCTTTATTTTTGCGTCTCCTGTATACTGCATGAATATCACCCCCCAAATGCATGCCTTTTTCACCAGGTGGCGTCCACTCCATCATGTGATGAGCGGAGCAGTAAAAAATAAATTAGCTGCGGCTATAGCAGTAGGTGGGACTCGTAACGGGGGACAGGAAATGACAATAAATTCAATAATTCATGTGGCTATGACAAGAGGTTTGATTTTTATCGGCAATGAAATAGGTAACTACTCTGGAGCTATGATTTGGTCAAAGGATCAGGGTTCCGATGGTGTAGAAGCTGATTTGGTTGGGGTAGAGAGTCTCAATAAACTGGGCAATCGTGTGGCTGAAATAGCCCTAATACTAGAGAAGGGCAAGAGGTAACACATAGAAGGAGTGAGTATTAATGGGAAACTGGTCGGATTTACAAGGTGGAGCTATAATCCGCATAAATTCTGCTTATAACGCATTACTTCCCACGGAACAGCAGATTGCTGATTACATTCTGCAGAATAAAGAAGTTATTTCTAGCGGTAACATACAAGAGTTAGCCGAAAATATTGGGACAAGTAAAGCAAGTGTTACTCGCTTTTGCCAACGGTTAGGTTATAAAGGTTTTAAAGATTTTAAGGTAGCTTTTATTAGAGACCTTGGTATAGATTTACCTGATGTACATGAAGGTATTACCAAGGATGATAATATTAAGACTATTGTAGAAAAAATCTGCCGTTCCAATTCCCAGGCAAGCTTGGAAACAGTACGCATCTTAAGTCCTGAAGAGCTTGCAAAGGCTGTCTCCGTTATAGTAAAGGCCAAGCGAGTATATATTTTTGCAGAAGGGCCGGTGGCAGCTGTAGGTATAGATTTGTATCACAAGCTGTTGAGGATTGGTATTTCATGTTCGTTCCTGCAAGACAGGCGGATGCAGAGTATTCAGGCTGCATTAACTGATGAAAATGATGTTGTGATAGCTTTATCTTACTCAGGTGCATCAAAAGGAATTGTTAAGGTTCTGCAGTTAGCCAAGGAAAATAATGCCAGGACCATAGTAATTACCAATAATATTGGTTCTCCTGTAACAGAGGTAGCAGAACTAGTACTATACGGTAGTACAAATATCAGATCAACTATTACAGGTACCATTGAGCCTCGTACTTCTCAACTGTGTGTTGTTGATAGTCTCTTTATGGCAATTATTAGTTTAGATGGTGATCAGGTAATGGAAAGTCTGAAAAAGACTAATAAAGTTGTTGTAGATGATTGGATTAAATAATCTTTGTACATGTATGTTTTCTGAGGGGGTGATTTAAACTATAGGCTTGAAAAACGCATTTGCTGGTTGTTGATGGTTTATAAGGTTGGTTAAAATTTTAGGCAAATTAGGGAGGATGCTCTATGAAAAAAAGATGGTTGTTGGTAGTGCTAGCATTAGTTTTAGTTGTTGCTTTGGTAGTCGTAGCTGGTTGCGGTCAAGAGCCTGAGAACAATGTTGATGGAAATGGAGAACAAAAAACTGAAATTAAAGATGTTGTTATAGGATCCGGCGGTGCTGGAGGTTCATGGTATTTACTGGGTGCTCAGTTAACGGAAGTGTTAAAGGATGAAATCCCTGACACAACTTTTACTTCGGTTGAAGGGGGTGCAGTTACAAATATCAGACACGTAGATAAAGGTATAGATATGGATATTGGTATGGCTGCTCTTCCTGACATCTTTAACGCTCTTGAAAAGTCCGGTCCATTTAGCGAAGAAGATATTACAAATGTAGCACCAATTATCAACATTGCAGAGGACTATGTACAACTAACTGTGCTGGCTAAAAGTGATATTAAAAGCATAGCTGACCTTAAGGACAAACGAATCCTTCCTGGTCCAAAAAACTGGGGCATTGAGTTTATTATGCAAGAATTGCTCGCACTACAAGATATGACTTATGAAAGCATTCAGAGTAATGGAGGAGAAGTTTCTTTTGTAAGCTGGGGAGAAGCTCCAAGTATAATAAATGATGGTCATGCTGATTTAGTAGCTTTTAAAGGCGCTTACCCTACATCTAACATTATGGAGATTGAAGCAAATAATAAGGCTAGAGTCATCAGCATAGAGTCAGACATTCTAGAGAAATTCTTTATTAAGAACAAGGGTTTCTATGAAGGCGTTATTCCTGCAGGAACATACCAAGGGCAAGAGGAGGATGCGCAAACAATTGCTCACACTTCTGTTATCTTTGCCAGAAAGGACTTGTCGGAGGATTTCGTCTATGAATTTTTAACAGTACTTATGGATAATGCTGATAAGTTTAATCAAATCAAGGGTGTTAACCTTACAGATAATCCATTAAAGGGTATTGATCCTGAAATCTTACATCCTGGTGCAAAGCGTTACTATGAGGAAAACGGTATACTATAAAAGAGTAGATAGATTTGAAGCATTTCTAGGCTAATGTGCCTAGAAATGCTTTATAACTAGCCTAAGATGAGGTGGAGATTTTATATGGTATCATCAGAGGGTAAGGAAATTTTTAAAAATATAGAAATCGGTCCAAAGACAACTGTGGATCATATTAAAGAAGAAGGAATTATCCAGCAGGGGTTTTTCAAACTGACTTTCTTGCTATTAGCTTTGGGTCTGGGTATTTTTTCTCTCTATACTGGCTTCTTTGGCTTATTGGAAACTTGGCAGTATAGAATGATTCACCTGATATCAATATTAGCTCTTGTTATTGTTGGGGACTTGGTCTTTTTAAAAAGGGATTCCTTTTTAAAGAGGGAATCCATTAAAAATGGCTTTTTGCAGTTCTTAGCTGTTGCCATGCTTACTTTACTTGTTGGGTTAACCATATATTCTTATGTTCAATATGAGAATATTATTTATAGGGCAGGAATGCCGAATTTTTACGATAAGGTTTTTGGTACTTTTTTAATTATTTTAGTGATTTATGCCGGTGCAAGACGACTAGGTTGGGTAATTACAGGTATAGTGGGAATATTCATCGCTTATGCTCTTTTTGGCAATTATTTGCCAGGTGACTTGTACCATAGGGGTTTAAGTTATGATAGGTTTATTGATTTTATGTATAACCAGACCACAGGAGTCCTAGGGGTGCCCATTAAGGTCGCTGCAGAATATGTGATTATGTTTATACTGTTTGGTGGCTTCTTAAACAAGTCAGGAGCAGGGGAATTCTTTATTCGTTTGGCTTTCGCTATGACAGGTAAGTTATGGGGTGGACCTGCTAAAGCAGCAATTGTTGCTAGTGCATTGATGGGAACTATCAATGGTAGTGGAGTGGCGAATGCTGTTGCAACCGGCTCTATAACTATTCCTTTAATGAAGAGGGTAGGATATAAGCCTCATTTTGCTGCCGCCGTGGAAGCAGCAGCTTCAAATGGGGGTATGATTATGCCGCCTATTATGGCCTCGGTTGCTTTTTTAATTGCTGAATTTACAGGTACACCTTATTCAAAGATTATGCTTTATGGTCTATTTCCTGCCGCACTTTATTTCTTTGCCGTAATGTTAATGGTTCACTTTGAAGCTAAAAAAACTAATTTAAAGCCTTTAGAAGCAGCAATGATTCCAAATCTGTGGGAAACCTTTAAAAAAGGTTGGTATTTCTTACTGCCCATAGTCGTTTTGGTGGCGTTACTTATTAAAGGTTTTAGTCCTATGAGAGCAGCAACCGTGGGTATGGGAATGATGGTGATCTTATCCTATATGCGCAAAGAAACCAGGATGGGTATTTATGAAATACTATCAGCTATTGAAGAGGGTATCCGAAATACCATTGTAGTGTCAGTAGCTTGTGCAATGGCCGGTATTGTAGTGGGGGTAATTACTTCTACAGGATTAGGCATCAAGTTCTCATCCATAGTTTTATCATTAGCAGGAGGAAATCTCTTCCTAGCCCTAATTTTAACCATGATAAGCTCAATTATTCTAGGAATGGGGATGACTGCGGCGGCAGTTTATGTAATTGTTTCAGCCTTAACTGTTCAAGCTCTAATTGATATGGGTGTATTATTAATGCCTGCGCACTTTTTTGTCTACTATTATGGAATTTCTTCTGCAATCACTCCACCAGTTGCCTTGGCAGCTTATGGTGCTGCTGGAATTGCAGGAGCCAATCAAAACTTGACGGCACTAGTAGCATGTAAACTTGCTGTGGTAACCTTCTTAATACCTTTTGCATTTATCTATAATCCTGCAATAATGGCTATAGGTACGGTTTCAGAAGTTGTCTTGGCTGTTGCAACTGCATCTGTTGGAGTAGTTGCCTTGTCGGCTGGTTTATCTAGGTGGCTGTTAGATAAGTTGCAGCTGTGGCAGCAGTTTATCCTAGTGGCAGCAGGGATTGGTTTGTTCACACATATTTATTGGGCTAATGCTGCTGGAATTGTAGTACTGTCAATAATTTATGTACTTCAAATCAGGAACCGTAAAAAACAAAAGGTATTGCTGTGCACCTTAAATAAGGAATTGTAATTGATGCAAGCTAGCCAGGACAAAATGTTTCTGGCTTTTTTCTTTCAACACTTAATTATTAGAAAACAAAGGAGTTTGATTATGCTCGATATTTTAATTAAACAGGCAAATATTTTTGGTGAAGTTGAACAATTAGACATTGGAATATGTCATGCTAAGGTTTCCTTAAAAGAGTCCGACATTAAAGTTAATGCCAAAGAAATAATTGATGGTAAAGACAAATTGGTAATTCCAGGATTTGTTGACTCCCATACACACCTGGAAAAGGCTTTGCTTGATGACCATGTGTCTAATCATAGTGGAACATTACAAGAGGCCATTGAGAACTTTAAAGTGTATTTTAAAACAGTTGATGAGGAAAACTTCTATGAAAGAGCAAAGAAAGCTCTGGAGAAAGCCATAGTAGGGGGAACAACAACTCTTAGGTCCCATATTTCAGTTAGCAAGGAATTGAAATTCAAAGCCATAGCTCCGTTGCTAGAATTAAAAAAGGATATGGCTGACTATATTACACTTGAGGTAGTAGCTTTTGCAACACCCTTTCCCGATGTATTAGACAAGGAAAATTTAAGTCGTTTAGAGAAAGCTTTAGAAAAGGGAGCAACTGTTTTAGGGGGGTGCCCTACCTTAGCTCCAAATCACAAGGAGTTTATAGATACATTTTTTGAATTAGCTATAGCCAACAATTGTCCATTAGATTTCCATGTGGATGAATCCGATGAACCAAATATCCAGGCCCTGGAATACCTGGCAGAAAAGACTATCAAGGAAGGCTATGAAGGTAAAGTGACAGCTGGGCACTGCTGCTCCCTGAGTGCTGTAGATGATGATACGGCAATGAGAGTTATACTGAAAGTAAAAGAAGCAGGGATAACTATCGTTACACTTCCATCCGCTAACTTATATTTAATGGGACGTAACGATTGCCAGCCTATACGTCGTGGTATTACAAGGGTTAGAGAGCTTCTGGATAATCAAGTTAACGTAGCCTATTCATCTGACAACCTGAGAGATCCATTTAGACCCTTTGGTAACTTTGATATGTTAGAAGAAGCACTCTTAATGGCACAGGTAGCTCAAATGGGCAGAGAAATTGACTTTGAAAATATTTTAAAAATGGGAACGTATAATGCTGCAAAGGGTATGGGTCTTGTGGATTATGGCCTAGAAGTTGGTAATACAGCTAATCTAGTACTTCTTGATGCTTCCTCAGCAAAGGATGCGATTATTTCTCAAGCCAATAAATCACATATTATAAAAAACGGTAAGATAGTAGCTAAGAACCGTAAAACCTCCCACCTCATATACAATAATTAAAAATACACCTTAAAGGTGTATTTTCGAATTTGGAAGCTTTTCCATGTCTTCTCCTCAAACCTTCAAGATGGTTACCCTCTATGTCTTTTGCAAAGCTACTAAAACTCAGTACCCATCCGAGATATTCTCTATGATAAAAGCTTAGAGATTTCCCTTAATTTTTCCGCAAAAAAAGAAGGAATGCTAAAAATCATATAGAATATATTAGCAATGAGGTCATCTGAAGTCTGACAATTAAATCTGTTGGAATTACGTTACAATGAGGAGATTAATAGACATGAAAAAAAAGGACATGTCAAAGCTATACTTACGGGTAAAAAAAGATATTCTAGATATGATTACTGATGGTAGGTTTAGTGATAATAAATTACCTCCAGAAGATGAATTGGCAAGAGAATTAGGTGTAAGCCATAGTACTGTGCGTGAGGCTTTGTTGGTATTAACTAAAGATGGAGTCATATCGAAAAAACACGGTAAAGGCAGTTTTGTTCATCAGAGTGCCCTTAATGCAAGAATGAGAATTGACTCTATTTTAGATTTTATTACCCTTTTGGAGGACGGGGGATATGCAACCCGGTTAGCTCAAAGCGTCTATGGTTTTGAATGTGCTTCCGTCGAGGAATGTCAAAGTTTGGGTGTAGAAGAGGGTAAACAACTTTTTACTTTTGAAAGACTATTCTATGCAAATGACAAAGTAGCAATTAGAGCACTAATTAAAATACCCAAAATATATATGCAGACGTTTCCATCTGAGGATGAGGATGTAATGACAAGCTATGAATTCGTGTGGAAGTATTGCAAAGAAGATTTGGTGCAATCAATTTTAGAGTTTCTTCCCATGACAGCTGGGGAAAAGGAGGAAAGTATATTTGCTATCAAAAAGGGTAGTCCTATGATTAGCTGGAGGGAATTATTTTACAATATTAAAGATGTCCCTATATCCTATAATCAAATATATTTTAATCCGGATATAATGAAGCTTAAAATGTTACGTAAATGGTAAAACAAAGATCTTTTTCAAAAAGGAGGGTGTATCCATCAAAGTTTATGTGAAGTATTTTAATTTAATTGGTGATTCTCTTGGGAAAAAAATAGATCTTCTTGATTTGGAGGATGAGAGTACGGTTCAGGACTTAATTGAGTATCTTTCCAAAAAGTATGGTGAAAAATTCAATTATTTAGTGCTAGATGAAAGCGGGAACATTCATCCTCACATAAGACTATTTATTAACAATCAAGTTACAAATCCTCAAGTCAAGCAAAAACTAAATGAAGGCGATACCGTTTCTTTTTTCATTGCTATTATTGGGGGTTAAAATCAAATAGAAGTATTGAAGTTACTGACCAAGTAAAGAAAAAATATTTAGGTGCAGATATTTTTAAAAAAAGAGGTGTATTATATTGAATAAAATAAAAGACTTAAGAAGTTTCATGAATGTTTTAATGGATGCAGGGCAGTTGGAAGAAATCGAAAAGGAAGTGTCTATAGACCATGAGTTAGGAAGTGTACTATCTACTTTGGAAAAGGATGGCTTAGGGGCAGGCTACTTCAAGAATATTGAGGGCTACAATATTCCGGTTATAGGTGGCGTTCTGGGTAACCAAGAAAGAATAGCACTTGCATTAGACTGCAAAAAAGAAGACATTGTAGAGATATGCAGCAGAGCATTAGAAAACCCAGTAAAGCCATGTGTGGTGGAAAATGCTCCATGCCATGAAAATATTATCCTTGGAGATGACGTGGATTTAAGTAAGTTACCCATACCTACTCATGCTCCTTTGGATGCAGGACCATTTATAACTGGAGGAGTTATAGTTTCCAAAGGGTTAGATGGTAACACCCATAACCTTTCTTTCCAGAGGATGCAGGTTAAGGGTAAAGACAAAATGGGGATTATGATCAATGAGTGGAGGCATCTAAAAGACTTCTATGATGCTGCTGAAGCTCAAGAGAAACTCCTTCCCATTGCTGTAGTTATTGGTGTAGATCCAGTAATTATGATAGCTGCAGGATATAGATTTGACGGTGATGAAACAGAAATAGCAGGCTCGTTACGTGGTGAACCCATTGGAGTTGTTAAGTGTAAGACATCTGACATCTATGTTCCAGCAACATCAGAGATAGTAATTGAAGCTGAAATAATTCCAAACATAAGGGAAGAAGAAGGACCTTTAGGAGAATTTACAGGGCACTATAGCGAACCATGGAAGAGTCCTACCCTTATTGTTAAGGCTATATGCCATAGAAATAGTCCAATCTACCAGACTATTTCAGGGGCTTCCTACGAGCATATTAATTTGGGTAATGTGTTACCCAGAGAACCATTATTGAAGAAGTTTACAACCTATGTATCAAAAAATGTTACTAATGTACACATTCCTCCCTATGGAGGAGGATTTTTGGCACTTGTACAGCTTAAAAAAAGTAATCCTGGAGAGCCCAAGAATGTTGCCCTAGCTGCAATGACAGCCTATGTTAATATCAAAAATGTAATCGTTGTTGATCCTGATGTAGACATATTTAATCCAGGAGATATTATGTGGGCAATGTCTACTAGGGTGAAGCCTGAAAAGGATATATTCTATGTACCAAACTCCCAGGGTCATGAGCTAGATCCATGCTCTGATGCTAGAGGGGTGCAGACCAAAATGGGAATTGATGCAACCTTATCTGAAGAAAACAAGGATTACAAACGTGTAGTCTATGAAAATGTGAACTTAAAGGAATACCTTAGCAAATAAATAAAAACTTAGTGGCAAAAATTAATGTTTTGCTCAAAAAATAACCATTGTATTAGGTTAAAATGTGGAGGGAAGGCTATGCCTTTACTTGGAAATAAGAATTTTAAATATCTTAATCAGTCTGTCCCACGAGTAGACGCTTTCGATAAGGTAATTGGAAAAGCAAAATATGCTGCAGACTTAAAATTTGCAAACACCCTGTATGGCGGGATGCTTAGAAGCACCCTAAGCCATGCAAAAATTACTAGTATATATATTTCTAAAGCAAAGGCTTTGCCTGGTGTATGGGAAGTATTAACCCACAAAGATTTGGAAAAACCAAAAAGCTGGGCTAATTTCATGTATATCACGGACAAGGTTCGTTATGCTGGAGATGTTGTGGCAATTGTTGCAGCAGAAACACAAGAAGTTTTAGAAGAGGCTTTAAAAGCAATAAAAGTTGAGTATGAAGAGATTCCTGGGGTATACACAATAGAGGAAGCCTTAGCAGAGGGTGCACCTCTAGTACATGATAATGCACAGAACAATATATTTAAAGAGTCCCATTTCCCTGTTAGTAAAGGGGATGTTAATCAAGGATTTAACCAATGTGATGTTATTATTGAAAGAGAATATAGAACACAATATGTGGAACATGCCTATATTGAACCTGAAGCTTGTGTAGCTGTTCCTAATAATTTTGATGGGAGTATGACAGTACACTCCTCGTCTCAGAATCCGTATTTTACTAGGCGTTATGTGGCTGACATCTTACAATGTAGCATGCACAAGGTTAGAGTTATCCAACAAACCCTAGGTGGGTCATTTGGAGGTAAAGAGGAAGCTGTAGGTTTGATAGCAGGTAGGTCTGCAATATTAGCCAATAAAACTGGGCGTCCTGTAAGAATAGTTTTGACCAGAGAAGAATCAATCTTAGAAAGCTCTAAGCGACATCCATTTAGATTAAAATATAAGATTGGAGCCACTAAAGAAGGCAAAATTATAGCCCTAAAAGCAGAGCTAGTTGACAATTGTGGTGCATATACTAACCAAACTCAATTTATGAATTTTAGAGCTTCTGTGCATGCAGCAGGTGTTTACGAGATACCCAATATAAAGGTTGAGGTATACGGGGTATACACTAACAATGTTCACTCAGGAGCAATGCGGGGGTATAGTTCACCACAGATAATATATGCTGGGGAGCAGCTGATTGAAGAATTGGCTGAGGAACTTAAATTAGACCCTATTGAGATACGTAGGATAAATGCTTTAAAAACAGGATCCATTACTGCAACAGGACAAAGACTTGAGGGACCGGTAATTCTTGAAGAAATAATGGATTCCTTAGTACAGTCTACAAGCTTTATTGAAAAAACAAACAGTTATGCTAAAGAAATTGACAGTAGCCAGTCCCCAAAAGGCATAAAGAAGGGTATTGGAATAGCAACCTGTTTCAGGGGCTGTGGATTTGGTGCAGAAAGTATAGATGCTTCAGGAGCCATGGTCACAGTAACAGAAGATGGTACAGTTATAATAAACTCGGGACTAGTAGAAAATGGACAGGGATTAAAGACTGCATTCTCGCAAATTGTTGCAGAAGCGTTATGCGTCTCAGTAGATAAGATAAACTTTATAGGGGTAGATACCCATTCCATGCCTGATGGAGGTATGACTGTAGCTTCTAGAGGTACAGTTATGGGAAGCCAATCAATGAAAATTGCTTCAGAACAGCTTAAGGATATTTTAAAAATAACAGCGGCAGAGATGCTAGACATTACAGTAGAGAATGTGGATATAGAAGAAGGGGTATTTTTTGATATATCAAATCATGAAAATAAAGTGTTTTTTAGTGATGTGTGTAATAAACAGCTATGGAGTGGCAGGCAAATGTCAGTTTTTGCATGGTTTAGGCCTAAGGACCTTAATTATGATCACCATACTGGACAAGGAGAAGCTTTTCCAACCTATTCATATGGTTGTGTCGTAGCGGAAGTAGAGGTAGATACAGAAACTGGCTATGTGGAGGTAATTAAAGTAACTGCAGGCCACGATGTAGGAACAGCTGTTAATCCGGCTTTAATCAAAGGTCAAGTCTATGGTGGAATAGCTATGGGAATGGGCTTTGCTACAACTGAAGAGGTTGAAGTTCAAAAGGGTAAGGTGAAAACTTTAAATCTTGACACCTATATAATTCCCACAGCAATGGATATGCCTCAGATGGAAGTCCAAATATTTGAATGTGATGACAAGCAGGGAACATATGGTGCCAAGAGTCTTGGAGAGCCATCCACAGAAGCCGTTGGAGCAGCAATAGCAAATGCTATCTATAATGCAACTGGTAAAAGGATAAGACAATTGCCAGCTGATCTAGAAAAAGTACTCTTAGGTAAAAGCTTAACATCAGGAGGTGGCAAGTAATGATTATGTATAACTATCTTAGACCAGATACAATAGAAGAAGCTTGTCAGCTCTTAGCACAATCTAAGGGAAAAATACTAGCTGGCGGAACAGATCTTATGGTACAGATTAGGGCACAGGAGGAAAAGCTACAGGACTTAAAGTGTGTCCTAGACATCAACCAGCTTAAGGAGCTCAATTACATTAAAAAAGAAGACGACCATATCTATATTGGTGGTCTTACAACGCACCATGAATTGCAAGAATCAGAATTAATCCAAAGAGAAGCTTTCTTTTTATCCCAGGCAGCTTCTACAGTAGGCTCTCCCCAGATAAGAAATAGAGGTACCCTTGGTGGTAGTATATGCAATGCTTCCCCAGCAGCTGATCTTATACCACCTTTAATAGCTTTAAATGCAGATATTAAACTTAGAAGCATAAGGGGAGAAAGAAAGCTACCTTTAATCAGTATTTTTACAAAGCCCTATTGTACAAATATAGAGTCTGATGAAATTCTTGTTGAAATAAGCTTTAAGATTTTATCAGAAACAACAAAGACTGCTTTTATTAAGCTGGGGCGTAGAAAGGCTTTAGCAATAGCACGGATGAATATAGCAGTAGCCTTGGGTATTGGTGATGATGGTTGTATTGAAGAGGCAAGAATAGCTCCTGGATCTGTATTTCCAACACCAGACAGGGTCAAGGTAGCTGAAAAAATACTTTTAAACAAAAAGCCAACCTCGGAGCTTATAGCACAGGCAAGCAAGCTGGTTTCAGAGGAAATGATCAACAGGACAGGTATCCGTTGGTCAACAGAGTATAAAAGGCCAGTTATAGAGACACTTGCTAACAGGGCGTTAAAACAGGCATGGGGGGTGGAATAGGTGGAAAAAATTCTAGTATCCATGACAGTCAATTCAAGACCTATTACTGTTAGTGTTAAACCCTATGCAAGGCTAATTGATGTGCTAAGGAATGAACTAGACCTTACAGGAACCAAGGAAGGCTGCGGAGTAGGCGAGTGTGGAGCATGTACAGTTATAATAGATGATCGAAATGTTAACTCATGTTTGGTATTAGCAGCTTCAATGGAAGGCAAAGAAATAATAACCATTGAGGGACTAGCAGATGAGGAGAAGCTTCATCCATTACAGGATGCCTTCATAAAGCATAATGCTGTGCAATGTGGTTTTTGTACACCTGGTTTGCTGTTAAGTGCAAAGAGTTTACTGGATAAAAACTCAAAGCCTACTAGAGACGAAATAAAAGTTGCAATCTCTGGAAACATGTGTAGGTGTACAGGATATGAACAAGTTATAGATGCCATTGAAGAGGTTGGGTCTAAGGCTAAAAACGATATATAAATCATTTTATAGGAAAGGAGAGTGAAATATGGGATTTACAGCATATGTTGATTTGACGAGTCAAACATACAAGTTAATTGAAACTCCTAAAGATGATCTTCAGAATTTCATTGGCAGTAGGGGTTATGCTGCAAAAATACTTTACGATAATGTAGACCCTGATGTAGAGCCATTAGGTCCTGATAACTATTTAATTTTTTCTCCTGGCCCACTAACAGGTACTCAGTGGCCTGCCTCAGCAAGGTATACTGTGACAGCTAAGTCACCCTTGACTGGAATATATGGATATGCAAATTCATCAGGTCATTTTGGACCAGAGATGCACAGGGCTGGATATGATGCAGTTGTTTTTACTGGGAAAGCAGAAAAGCCTCTAGTAGTCTGGATTGAGGATGAAGCAATTGAATTTATAGATGGGGAAAAATACTGGGGAATGAAAACCTCTCAGGTGGAGACTGAGCTACGAGACAAGTATCCTGGTTCAAAGGTTGCATGTATTGGTCCTGCAGGAGAGAAGCTGGTTAAGATGGCTTCTGTAATTAATGACTTTGGGCGTGCCGCAGGAAGATGTGGGTTAGGTGCTGTAATGGGATCAAAAAATCTAAAGGCTGTTACCGTGAGGACAAGTAAAAGAGTAGAAGCCTCCCCTGAGTTTAAAGAAATAGCAAAGAAATCCATGAAACAGGTAAAAGATCATCCAGGTTCAGCAGGACTACGGGAATGGGGAACAGCTCTTTTAATGGATCCCAAAAATACAGTAGGTGATCAACCTACTCGAAACCATCAGCAAGTGCAATTTGAAGGTAATTTGAGTGTTAATGCTATGGAACTAAAGAAATATTTGCAGAAAAATATGGGTTGCTTTGCATGCCCTATTAGATGTTCTAGATATTCCAAGGTTGAGACTGGTGAGTTTGCATGTGAAACTGAAGGTCCCGAGTATGAAACTATGAATGCTCTAGGGCCTTTACTCGGCAATAAAGATTTAGAATCAATTATTTATGGTAACCTGTTATGTAATGATTATGGTATGGACACCATCTCTACTGGGGTGATTATAGCCTTCGCCATGGAATGTAAAGAAAAAGGCCTGATAAGTGATGATGAGCTAAACTTTGAGTGGGGTAATACAACAGAAATTATAGAGTTAATAACTAGGATAGCCTATAGAGATGGTATCGGCGACTTACTTGCTGAAGGTGTGAAAAGAGCAGCAGAAAAGATTGGTAATGGGGCAGAGGATTTAGCAATGCACGTAAAGGGAATGGAATTACCAAGACAGGAACCAAGGGTAGTAAAAGCCTTCGCCTTAGGCCATGCAGTTGCCAATAGGGGAGCAGATCACCTCTACGCTTTACCCACTATTGACCTTGCGGGACATGTGGACGTTGCAAAAAAATATTTTAATGATATTTATCCTGAAATTATGGACATTGGTATTGAAAAACATAAAGCAAGAATGATTAAATTTACAGAAGCCTATAATGCCATTAGTGATGCAGTAGGTGTGTGTAAGTTTTCCACTACAGAAAACTATTGCTTGTATCCTGAAGATATAAGTAGCGGGTTAACAGCCTTAGGACAGAAATATACTACTGATGAGCTTGTTAAAGCTGGAGAAAGAATAGTTAACCTTGAGAGGATGTACAATGTTCGCCTTGGACTGAATCGAAAGGACGATCAGCTACCAAAAAGGTTTTTGAAAGAAGCAATCAACGTATATAAAATGGTTGCTGATGATGATTTTATTTTACATCCCAAAGAAGCCATAAAAAAGGATTTGGTAGTTCATCTTGATGAAATGCTGGATGACTATTATCGATTAAGAGGCTGGGACAATAATGGTGTTCCTACAGAAGAAAAGCTTAAAGAATTAGGTTTGGAGTACTTAGTTAAAGATTTGCCCAAATAAGAACATTGCTCATTGTTCAAAAGAGTTACGTTCCTTGGAGGCTTCAGTTATTAATGTATGATCAGCATATGGCGCTCTAAAAAATCATTAAAAGTACAGCATAAACATGAGATAAGATAAAAGGATGTTTTTGCCATAGGCAAAGCATCTTTTTTATATAATCAAGACATTACCTCAAAAGAGATTTAAAGTCCTTTCCATCTAGTGAAAAGGTTATGTTGGAACAATTATAAGGCTGCGCCTTTCTTTTAAGGTGACATCAGATTCCTTTCAACTACTATAAACTAAAGGAAAATAATGCCTAATTATGGAATACTATACAAGAAACATTTCTTAAGTATTTACTAGGTAAAAATGTACCAGTAGGTGAAGCGATGAAAGCTTCAGCAGGCGCACATGCTGTGGCAAGAGAATCTCCAAACCCGGTTTCAGCATTACTGTGGTTTGAAAAGGATTAACGCAGTTTACAAAATATTTTTCTCACGAGGAAGAAGGAATGATAAGCTTTCAAATGGAAGTAGATTTGATTATAGTGGGGGATGAAAAATTATATATAATGGTTGTAGTTTTTAATTATAGGAGGTAGATAGTATGACAACAAATAAAGCAAATAACATTGACGAATATATTGCCGGGTTTCCACAAGATATTCAAAAGGCTTTGAAACAAATGCGTGCATGTCTTCGCAAAGCCGCACCTGAAGCCGAGGAAAGTATTAAGTGGGGAGTGCCCGCTTTTTCCTATCACAGAATCCTATTCCAGTTTGCTGCATTCAAACATTACATCAGTTTCTACCCCACGCCGTCAGTAGTGAAAGCTTTTGCAAAAGACCTTTCAGATTATAAAACATCCAGTAGCACAATTCAGTTTCCGTTGGATAAACCTCTACCTTTGCCTCTAATTCGAAAGATTGCCGTTTTTCGTGTTCGAGAAAGTATTGAGAAGGACGTGAAGTGGATGTAAATAGACTTTAAAGGAGGCTTTTATTTGAGGTCAAGAAAGATTTCACGGCGTACTTTTGTTATTGGTGGTGGAATGGCTTTCATATCTTACATGTTCTTTGAGGTTAAAAATGTTGCTGTAACTAAGTATAGTATCCCTATTAGTAACTTGCCTTCCACACTTAATGGCTTTACTATTCTTCATTTAACAGATCTTCATAGCAAAGAGTATGGTAATGACCAAAAACAGTTGATTGACTTAATAAATCGGTACAAGTTTGATATGGTTGCTATTACTGGGGACTTCGTTGATAAAGGCAACCCCCGAACAGATCCAGCTATCAACTTAATAAAAGGGTTAACTGATAAACCCATATTTTTTGTACCCGGTAATCACGAGTGGTGGAATAATTATAAGATAAAAGAACAACTCATCTCGGAGGGAGTACTTGTACTAGAGAATTCAAATCACAAATATTTTAAGGGTGAAGAGCACATGTGGATTATTGGTGTTGATGACCCTTATCTAGGAAAGGATAATTTAGATTTGGCCTTGGAAGGAATTGATGATTCTTCGCCAAGGTTACTATTAGCTCATGCACCGAATATTTATCCATCAGCAATTCAATCTAACATTGACTTAGTAATGACAGGGCATACTCATGGTGGTCAGGTGCGGCTACCGATTATAGGGGCAATTGTTGCACCAGGGCAAGGATTCTTTCCAAAGTTGGACTATGGCCTGTTTTCATCAAACTCCACAAAAATGGTAATTAATGGTGGACTAGGAGAAAGTGTATTACCTATTAGGTTTCATAATCGGCCCGAGATAGTACTAATAACATTGGAAGCGATAAATGAATAAGTTCGGGAACCTATCGGAAATACCACCGAATGGTAGAGAAGTCAGATTTTCAAAAAAATATTGGGGGTGGCCAAATGAAGACTGTTTTAAGACAGCCTTAGGGGATAAATAGCAATCATCATTTAACCAACAATTTTTGATAGACATTTGCATAGCTATACATATACGATAGTCTGGGCTTATTTTCCGAACAGGTACATGTTGAACAAAAGTTAAGTAAATTGGAAGATAATGAGGACGGTAATAGTTAATTTTAAATAGGTCAAGTCGGGACTTTTAAAAGAGGCCTGTAAAGGTGTGGAGTGAGATTAGAATGGATATTAAAGTTGATTATTTAAAAAACCATCCTAAATTGATTGAGGAAATTTCAAGACATTTTTATAATGAATGGGGTTATTTATATCCTGAAAGGAACCTAAAAGATTTTGAAGCTTCTATTTCTGAGAGATTGAATTTTAATAAAATACCACTAGCTTTAGTTGCAATGGATCAAGATAAATTTATTGGAACTGTTCAAGAGTATTAACCTTAAAGGTACGAAGATAGACATTTTTCAAGCAATTTCATTTGCTGAGTCATATGGGGCAAAAGTTGAATAATTAGGATACCAGCTTTAAAACAATACTGACACTTGTTAAAATTTATGTCCTTCATTTTAAAGTAAATATGGTTTACAATGATATGTATACATTCAAATGCTGGGGAGTGAGAAATATGTCATTAAAACCGAAGCATCACATAATTACAATTTTATTTCTTACAGCTGCTCTTTTATTTGCCACTTCCTGTACAAGTAACCCTAAAGAATACCAGGAAGTAACATTAAATGATCTTCAGCCAATCGATGACCAGCAAAAAAATGATGATGATGGCCAATTTTTGAGAGTTGCTATATCTTCAATGACTTCACCTAAAGAAAGCATTGTATATTATAGTGCTTTGTTAAAGTATCTTGAAAAAGAGGTAGGAATGCCTATTAAAGTTGTCCAAAGAAAGACCTATCAAGAAGTAAATGATTTATTGAAGAAAGGGGAGATAGATTTAGCTTTTATCTGTACCTATGCTTATGTGTTAGGTGTTGAAGAATTTAATTTAAAGCCTTTTTTAACCCCACAAATTGAAGGTAAAAACACCTACAGATCATATATTATAGTAGACTCGAGTAGTGATATTTATTCATTTGAAGAGTTAAAGAATAAAAGATTTGCTTTTACTGATCCTTTATCTAATACAGGCTATATCTATCCTACTTTTCTAGTTCAAAAATTTGGATATATGCCTAAAGACTTTTTTAATAGTGTGACTTTTACCTATAGCCATGACAATTCTATCACAGCAGTAGCGCATAATGTAGTAGATGGAGCTGCTGTTGACAGCTTGGTTTTTGACCATACAATTGAAAATGATCCGAGTTTTATAGAAAAAGTGAAGATAATTAACACTTCAGTGGAATTTGGTATGCCACCTGTAGTAGTTAGACCTGATTTAGATTTGGAACTGGCATCAAACTTAAAAAGAATATTGTTAACTATGCATACTGATATTGAAGGACAAAGGATTCTTGAACATTTGCGAATAGATGAATTTGTTGTTCAAGAGGACAAAGATTATGATAGTTTAAGAGATATGGTTGAGGAGGTGCTAAGTGAGCAAAAGTAGAGCCTTAATAAATCTTTTAACCTATGCTAGTGTCAGAGTAAAAATTATGGGTATTGTGGTTGGTCTAGTTTTGATACTAGGCCTGTTTGCATCTGCACAAAATTATTTTACAATGCAAACAACACTGCGTGAGCAGTTGATCAAGCAAGGAATTTCTTTAGGACAATACGCTGCAGCACGAAGTGTGGACCTTATATTTACTAATGATAGTTTTGCATTGCATCAGCTTGTCACTAATATTGTTGAAAATAATGAAGATGTTCGTTATGTATTAATATTTGACTCTGAAGGACATTTAGTTGCTAATAGCTTTGGAATGTTATTACCTCAAGGTTTAATCCAAAGTAATACTGTTATAGAACATGAGGCATATAATTTAGAAATTTTAAAAACTGAAGAAGGTCTAGTTTATGACTTGGCATTACCCATTTTTGATAATAGAGCAGGAACCGTTAGGTTGGGCATGACTGAGCGAGAAATTCAAAAACTATTACTTAAAACAACGCAAGGCTTATTACTAACTACTGTATTGGTTGGATTTTTTGGTATAATTGCTGCCTATTTCTTAACATCAGTTTTGACTAAACCCATAAACCATATGGTGGAAATTACAAACGCTGTAGGTAAAGGTGATTTTACAAAACGAGTAAAGTTTTGGTGGATACAGGATGAATTTTTTGATTTGGGTAAAGCATTTAACAATATGATCGAGAATTTACAAAAAGCCCATGATGCTCGCTCCAATTTACTAAATAAAATAATAGGTGCCCAGGAAGAAGAACGAAGTAGGATTGCTAGAGAGCTTCATGATCACATGGGTCAATCTTTAACGTCATTAATGATAGGTTTAAAAATGTTAGAGAGCAGCGACAATATTGACGATGTCAGAAATAAAGTAGGGGATTTAAGACATATAGCAAATAATACAATTGAAGATATGCGGAGTCTGGCCTTTGCTTTAAGACCAAGTTTATTAGATGACCTGGGACTAGAGGCTGCTGTGCATAGATATTCTCAGGAATGTTTGGCAAGTTTGGGAGTAGATGTTGATTTTCAAGCTATTGGTATTACTGGGATAGAACTGCCGCCAGAAATTAAACTAACGATTTATAGAATTGTTCAAGAAGCTCTAACAAATATAGCAAAATATTCACGGGCAACAGAAGCTAGTGTTATAATAGAGAAAAGAGGTAATAAGTTAATGGCCATAATAGAAGATAACGGGGTAGGATTTGATGTAGAAAAAATTTTTAATTCTTCCATTAAAGAGAAGAAATTAGGTTTACATGGTATGTGGGAGAGGGCCAATTTGCTTGGAGGACAATTAACTATCGAATCAACTCTAGGTCAAGGAACAACTATCTATCTTCATATTAACTTAGAAGGGATGGTTGATATTAATGAAAATTAAAATTGTCATTGCTGACGATCATGCAGTTTTGCGTAGTGGTTTAAAAATGATGCTTAATGCTCAAAATGACATGGAGGTTATCGGTGAAGCTGCTACTGATGTAGAGACAATACATTCATGCCAAACTTTAAAGCCTGATGTTTTAATTCTAGACTTAAACATGCCTCACAAAGGGGGATTAAAGGCTATACCTGATATTAGGCAGCTATCACCTGACACTAAGATTTTAGTTTTGACAATGCATCAGGATGATAGCTATTTAAAAGACGTCCTAAAGTCTGGAGGCCACGGTTACATCCTTAAAAATGCCGCTGATTTAGATCTGCTGTCTGCTATTCGCTCAGTATATGGAAATGAATACTATATTGATTCAAGCATGACTGAAAACCTTCTTAGTGGTTTTATCTCACCAACAGCTGCTAAAGAAAATAATGAATCTAAACAAATTCTTAGTTCAAGGGAAACGGAAGTACTTAAATTAATAGCACAAGGCTATACCAATAAACAAATAGGCGATGAATTATATATAAGTGTTAAAACCGTTGAAACTCATAAAGCTAGAATATCAAAGAAGTTGAATTTAAGTAGAAGATCGGAATTAGTAAGATACGCTTTTGATGAAGGCTTGATAGAATTTGAATGAAGGACTGATAAATTTATAAAAGTATTAGATAAAAGTGGCTGTAGGCAAAAACACCTACAACCATTTCTTTTTTTGGGGGTATTTACTTACATGAAAAATGTAACTTAAGGGTTTTGACCGATATGAAAAACAACAAAAAAACATCATAATAAAACTAAGATTATTTTCACAAAGGGGGTAAATTTAAAGAATATTTAATCTGTAGTTAAATATTATGAGAAATTTTTAATAAGGGAGGTTTGTAAATGAATTTTTATGCGCCATGGGATATTCGAGTTACTCTAGATTTTTTTCTAGGGGGACTTGGAATAGGAGCTTTTCTGTTTGCGGCATTACTTAGTTTTTACGGCAAAGATCGTTATCGTGAACTTATCAAACTTAGTGCAGTTATTGCACCTATATCAATAATGATAGGACTGTTAGCATTAATTACTGAGCTGGGTAAACCTATGAGATTTATAACAACTATTTTCAATTTTAATTCTTCATCAGTAATGTCCTGGGGGGTATTTTTGCAAGGAGGATTTATATTACTTGCGTTAATATTTGCCTATTTAATTTTGAAGAACAAAGACAATTCAGGCATATATAACTTAACCCTAATACTCGGTTCACTATTAGCTTTAGCAGTTGGTATATACCATGGTTTACTATTATCTGCAAATGTTGGCAGAAGTCTGTGGAGCGGCGGATTAGTACCAGTTATGTTCTTATTTTCATCAATTTTAACTGGTACAGCAGTAGTAATGTTAATTAATTCCTTTAAATCCTCAACAGTAAGTAATGTTACCCAAAGGGAAACAGCAGCTGCTGATGGGCAGAGTAGAAATTTTAGTTTTTCAGGTTTATTATTTGGTTTAATTGTAGCCAATATAACAATTGTCTTAGTTTGGTTTATTTCCTTAAACAATGGTACTTTAGAAACACAAAAAGCTTTGGATTATTTAATTTCCAATCACGGTATGCTTTGGTGGGGTGGAGTAATAATAGTGGGCTTACTAATTCCTTTAGTTCTAATACTGTCTCAACTAAACAAAAGAAAAGACAATTTAACTGCTGCTCCCATTATTACTGCCTTAATTTTAATCGGCGGTTTTGTATTAAAGCATATTGTATTAATAGTTGGTCAAGTTAGGTTCCCATTTTTATAAAATATCTTTAGGACTGGAGGGAAGAATGGATGAAAGTTTCCCGTAGAGGGTTTATAAAATTATCAGTAGCTGCCGGTGCTGTTGCAGGTATTAAAGGTAAGCCGATGTTAACAGCTTTTGCAGAAAATAGTGATGCTGCCAATAAATTATCACAAGGCCAGTGGAAATCCACTACCTGCCAGGGGTGTACTACATGGTGTCCTGTTCAGGTATATGTAGTAAATGGCAGGGCCATAAAAGTTAGAGGTAACCCTAATTCCAAAGCAATGGAAGGAAAGGTTTGTCCCCGGGCTCATATATCACTCCAACAGGTTTATGACCCCGATCGTATTAAAGTACCGATGAAAAGAACAAATCCTAAGAAGGGCAGAAATGAAGATCCCCAGTTTGTTCCGATAACCTGGGATGAAGCAATTGATACTATTGCTGAAAAAATGATGGAACTGCGTGGAAGCAATGAAACTCATAAGTATGTGACATTCCGTGGTCGCTATACTTATATGCGTGATATTATCTATGATGCATTTACTAAAGTATATGGTTCTCCTAATGGAATTTCCCATAGTGCAATTTGTGCTGAAGCGGAGAAATTTGGGGCATATTATACAGAAGGTTTTTGGGATTATCGGGATTACGACCTGCCAAATACGAGATATGTACTATTATGGGGAGCAGACCCCTTAGCCTCTAATAGACAGGTTCCCCGTGCTCTTAACGTCTGGGGAGATGTTTTAGACAGGGCGAAAGTGGCAGTTATTGACCCCAGACTTTCAGCTACCGCCTCCAAGGCCGATGAATGGCTGCCCGTTGTGCCCGGAGAAGATGGAGCGTTAGCTTTAGCTATGGCCCATGTAATATTGGTAGAGGGCTTATGGTCTAGAGAGTTTGTCGGGGATTTCGTTGATGGTATTAATAGATTTAGTTCCGGTGTTTCGGTGCAGGAGGATATATTCCAGGAAAAATACACATACGGTGTAGTTAAATGGTGGAATATGGAGCTCATGAATAGAACTCCAGAATGGGCTCAGGATATAACTGGTGTACCTGCAGAACAAATAAGACGGGTAGCTGTAGATTTTGCTGGCAATGCTCCTAATGTTATCTCCTGGCTGGCACCTGGTTCTGCTATGCAGGTTAGAGGTGCTTATGCAGCAATGGCCTGTCATGCTTTAAATGGTCTGGTAGGCTCTGTTGATAATAAAGGCGGTACTTTGCAGGTAATGAAGATACCGGCTAATGGTATCCCAAGCTATGATGCATATGTAGATGAAATTGCTGCTAAAGGTAAAAAGTATCCTAAAATGGACCAACGGGGTTATAAGGAGTTCCCGGCATTGAAGAAAGGTGCATCTGGTGGTGGAGTAGTGACCAACCGTGCAGCCGATGCAATTTTAAATGAAGATCCTTATGAAATTAAAATGGCTATCGGTTATTGGAATAACTTTGCCTTCTCCTGTTCTGGAGCATCCAGATGGGAAAAAGCTTTAGAAAAGCTTCCATTCTTTGTTCATATTACTACTAACCCTGCTGAGATGACTAAGTTTGCAGATATTGTCTTACCGGCAGCCCAGCATAAATATGAAAAATGGGGCTATGTAAAATCCAAAGCTAACAGATATGCCTATGCCACCATGAACCAAAGAGTAATCGAACCACTGTGGGATGTACGGATGGATGAAACAGAAATACCCTGGTTAATAGCAGAAAAATTGGCTCAAAAGGGATATCCTAATTTATTTAACTATTATAAAAATGAGTTCCAAGATCCGGAAACAGGTAAAAAGCCAACTAATGGTTTAGAATTTACTTTATATGCTCTAAAGATGTTTACTCAACCCATGTGGGATCCAGCACTAAATAGTAAAGGCGATAAATTCCAAGGATGGCAAGATTTTCAGGAAAAAGGTGTTTGGAATTCGGAGCCATATCCTTTTAAAGAAATGTGGGGTAATTTCCATACCGAAACTAAGATGTTTGAGTTTTATAGTGAAACATTAAAAAAATCACTAGAAGGGCATGCAGAAAAGCACGCTACTGATGTTGATGATATAATGAAGACCTGTAAATTCACGGTTACTGGTGAGCATTCATTCATTCCTCACTATGAGCCGGCATTCCGCTGGGGTGAAGAAAATGAGTATCCCTTTATTTTCTTTGAACACAGGTCCAGATTAAATCGTGAAGCCCGCTCCGCTAACAGTTCCTGGTATCAGGACTGTAAAGACGTTGATCCAGGTGATGAAAAGTGGGATGACGTTGCTAAGATAAACCCGGTTGATGGAGCAAAATTAGGAATTAAAACAGGTGACAAAATTAGACTTATCTCACCCACAGGACATATTGAATGTACGACTAAGCTTTGGGAAGGTGTACGTCCTGGAACTATTGCAAAATGTTATGGTCAAGGTCACTGGGCTTATGGAAGAATAGCAGCCAAGGATTTCCAAAAGATGCTGCCCCGGGGTGGTAATAATAATGAACTGCTTCCTGCCGATTATGATAGATTTAGCGGCAGTACTGCCCGCCATGGCGGGGTTACCAGGATAAAAGTGGAAAAAGTTTAATAAAACGGAGGTGATTATATGCCTAACTATGCAATGGTCATAGATTTGCATAAATGCGCAGGTTGTGGTGCATGTGCTATAACTTGTAAAAATGAAAATAATGTGCAAGAGGGCTTCTTTTGGTCAAATTATGTTCATAAAACTACCGGTGAATTTCCCAATGTCCGTTTTGAGTTTATGCCTACCCTTTGCAATCACTGTGAAGATGCACCTTGTGTAAAAGCATGTCCCGTAGGAGCCATGTATAAAGATAAAAATGGTATGACTTTACATGACCCGGAAAAATGTATTGGTTGTAAAAGTTGTATGATTGCCGACCCTTATGGGGTAATCTATTTTAATAAAGAGAACCCTCATAAATTTTGGAACAGTAGTGAAAATGCTGTCCAAGACGGGACTTCAAGTGGTAAAGAAGTAGCAGATAAAGCAGGCGCTCCCATTCCTTATTATAATCCAGATCGGGAAAAAACCTATGCGGGAATTAGGCCTAAGGGTATAGTTGAGAAATGTAGCTTTTGCGACCATAGGGTTAAAGATGGAGTAAAGCCATATTGTGTAGAATCCTGTCCGGCAGATGCCCGTATTTTTGGTGATTTGGATGACCCCAATAGTGAAATTAGTTATTTAATCAGTAAGCATGGAGCTAAACAACTAAAAGCTGAGTTAGGTACAAAGCCTAAGGTGTTTTATATTAGAAGTTATTAGAATAAACAGTACGGGGCGGTGTCCAAAACACTGCTCCCGTACTATTAAAAAGTAGAGGTGAATAACTTTGACAAATAATAACTCTACAAAGATTATTGAAAAAAGAGCTGATATCTATAAACTGCTTTCTTTATTATATTATCAGCCAAATGCTGATACCGCTGGATATGTAAAAGAATTAAAAGAACTAATCTCAGATTATATATATTCAGGTACTGAATTTATGGACAAAATGGAAAAAGATTTGGCTAAGACATCTGCTAATGCAAATTATTTATTAGTAGATTATGCTAAGTTGTTTGTGGGGCCTTTCGATGTATTAGCGGCACCCTATGGATCTATATATTTGGATAATGAAAGAAAAGTGATGGGTGACTCTACTATGGATGCTTGCAGGCAGTATGCAGAGGCAGGTTTAGAAATAGATGCTTCTTTTAAAGAAGCACCAGATCATATAGCGGTAGAGTTAGAGTTTTTGTATTACTTAAACTACCGTTATTTAGAAACAAATGAATTGATGTATCTGGTAAAGCAGGAAATATTTTTGAATACACACTTAGGTTTATGGATAGATGATTTTACTAAAGCTGTAGTTAAACATTCCAATACTGACTTTTATATTAATTTAACATTATTAACGCAAAAATTTATAAAAGAAGATATGCAGTTTTTAAAAAATTTACCCGGAACAAAGGCCAATTAGTATTTCCAACCGGCAAGAGTTTTTGGAGCTTCAATATTAGCAATGTTTGGTGTACTTTTAATGAGAATTAATTTTGTAATTGCCTGTCAGATTAGTCCAATTCAAACTATATTCCAACTTGGGTAGAATGGTCATTGATACTCGGAGCAATCGGGATTACAATCATGGCATATATGGTAATTGAACCAAAAATTTATTACAAACTCTACTGAAGTTAAAGGTAAAGTCCAAGCAAATATTAACTAAAAAAGCTAACTAATATTTGAAATGTATTTTGTATTTCTCCGAGGCTATATTTCCTAAGGTTAAGTTCTATGGTATATAGTCCTGAGTAAAACTACTCACGGGGTATGTCTGGAAACGGTTATACCTCCCCATTGGAAAGGAGAAAAGAGATAGGTCTAGTCTATCCTTATCTCCTTTTGGGGGATAAGGATTTTTTTATTACAAAAATTTCTTGTTTGCACAAAATACTTAAAAGGGGAATGATAATGGAAAAGGTAAAAGTTCAAGAGGCTGTAGGGATGGTATTATGCCACGATATAACCAAAATTGTACCTAGTGAATTCAAAGGAAGAGCCTATAAAAAGGGCCATATAATTTCAATCCAAGATATCCCTGAACTTCTTAAGCTGGGAAAAGACCATATTTATATAATGAAACCGGAAAACGGGCAGATTCATGAGGATGAGGCAGCTTTAAGGTTGGCAAAAGCGGGAGGAAAAAGTGGAATAACCTTTACTGAACCCAAGGAAGGAAAAGTGAACCTCATTGCACAGTACAATGGATTGCTAAAAATTAACCAGGGAGTTTTAAGAGAAATAAATTTCCTAGACGATATTATGTTCGCAACGGCCCATAATAACTGTCCTGTAAAAAAAGGAGAACTTGTGGCTGGAACTCGAATTATTCCATTGGTCATCAATGAAAAACCGCTTAAATATGTCGAAGAATTATGTGCAGGGGAAAGATTAGTAGAAATTAAGCCCTACAAAACCCACAAGGTAGGAATTGTAACAACAGGTAATGAGGTTTTTTACGGTAGGATTAAAGATGCCTTTGGTCCAGTTCTTGTAAACAAGTTAAAGCCCTATGGAAGTGAGGTAATCGGACAGATATTGGCTCCAGATTCTAAGGAACATATTCAAAAAGCTATTAAAGAGTTAATAAACCAAGGTGCCGAAATAATTCTTACCACAGGCGGAATGTCAGTTGATCCTGATGATGTTACACCCGCAGCAATCAGGGAAATGGGGACCAATATTATTTCTTATGGTGCCCCTGTCTTACCAGGAGCCATGTTCCTCATGGGATATCTGGAGAATACACCTGTTATGGGCTTGCCAGGATGTGTAATGTACGGAAAAATAACCGTATTCGATTTAATATTGCCTAGAGTACTTGTTGGAGAAAGAATAACTAAAGCTGATTTCGTGGATCTAGGACATGGAGGCCTATGCTTGGAATGTAAACCTTGTAGGTATCCCCAATGCAGCTTTGGAAAAGGAGTATAGAACAATGAAGTTTAAAATCGTTGAATTGGAAGAGGCACAAGATATATTATTAAATAACATTAATCCATTGCAAGGGGAAACTATACTAATAGAAAACCTTAATGGACGTGTATTGGCTGAGGATATATATTCACCAATAAATGTTCCATCTTTCAAGAAATCCCCATTAGACGGTTTCGCGCTAAGGGCAGAAGATTCCAAAGGTGCTTGCAAAGATAAACCTGTAAAAATTACAATCGTTGATGAAGTCCAGGCTGGGGACACAAGACAAATTAGTAGGATAGAAGGCGGATGTGGTGTAAAAATCCTAACAGGGGCCCCCATTCCAGATGGACTAGATGTGGTCATAAAAAAAGAAGATGTTCTTTATGAAGAAGAGCAAATTTCCTTAACAGAAGAATTGCCTTCTGATAGCAATGTAATCTTTATAGGTTCAGATATGAAAGAGGGAGAACTTCTATTATCTAAAGGTGAATTATTAGGACCATATTATGTTGGTATTCTTGCTGCAGTAGGATTAACACAAATTAAAACGTATAAAAATCCACAAGTAGCTGTTTTATCTACTGGAAGTGAATTGAAATTGCCTGGGGAAGAACTGGAACATGGCCAGATATATAACAGCAATCTACCTTCCCTCATAGCCTTAATAAACAGTTTAGGGGGAAAGGGCAGATCATTAGGATGTATTTCCGATGATACAACAGCAATAGCAGAAAAAATCCTTGTTGCTTTGCAGGATAATGATTTAATAGTAACTACCGGTGGAGCTTCAGTTGGTGACTATGATTTAATAGAAGCTGCTTTTCGTTACATCGGTGCTGAAATCCTTTTTAACCGGGTAAATATTAAACCAGGGACTCCAGTAATAGGGGCGGTTAAGGATGGGAAATTAATGATTGGATTGTCAGGAAATCCAGCAGCGGCTTTAATCAGCTTTGAACTTTTAGTAAGGCCCTTGATTAAGAAATTTCAAGGATTTAAAAATATAAAACAACCTATTTTAGAGGTAATACTCGAAGAAGGGTTTAGTAAAAAAAGCCCTCAACGCAGGTATTTAAGGGTTCATGTAAGTTATGAAAACGGAAAATGGGTTGCAAAGCAGACAGGCAAACAGGCGTCAAGTATAATGAAATCAATGGCTGGCTGTAATGCACTAATAGATATACCAGCAGGGACAGGGCCAATCCCACCGGGAGTAATAGTTAAAGCAGTACTCTTAAAAGAGGAGATATGAAATCTCCTCTTTCATTTTTAAGTATAACTATCCTGCCTTCAGCTACGCCCTGTCTGATAAATTCAGGACTGACTTTTTCTTGTGTTGCTACTTGTTCCATTTCTTTGGTAACAACACATTTTGAGCATTCCTTAATAAGGACATTGCTTTTACCTCCTTGGTTTTTAATATAAAAAGTCCCCAACCAAAATAAAACTCTGGTTGAGGACTTTACCATCATCCAACAAGAATAATAGATAACAGGAAGGTCTCCTGGCTAACGAAGCATCCTTTTCTCAAGCCTTCTGGAAGTGTCAAGAAATAATTATGTGGAATATAGTATAGAAAATTTGCTGGAGAAGGAAATACCAAGGAAATAATGTAAAAAAATGTATTGATTTGGAAGGTGATGCAAATTAAATGTAGAAGTAAAGCAAATATTGGCTAGATATGGGCGGTACATTCCTTGAGACACTCTTTTGCCCACCTACTGGAGGGAGGTACTGATTTAAGATATATACAGGAGTTATTGGGACACAACAGCTCAAAAACCACAGAGATTTATACACATTTAACACATGCTAGTATCAGCAGAATCAAAAGCCCGTTAGATCGAATAATTAGTAAAGAAGAGTAAACCTATAAGTAAGTATTCACGAACTATAGTTCGCAGATACCACCATATTGGTATATAAAACGAACTAAGGTGCGGAGATGCAATAGATAGGACGGAAATTGCTCGCTGCGCTCACAATTCCGTCCTATCGTGGCGCGGGTTACACCC